>NZ_JBHWVM010000130.1:0-17065 GCF_042736805.1 Streptomyces sp. NPDC060031 | reverse complement strand
GCCCCATGAGCGGGGCCGGGGCGCCCACTCCCGTCTTCAGCCCTCGGGGAACTCGCCGGCCATGGCGGCGGCGATCCGCAGGTACGGGGCTGCCTCGGCCGCCCGGCCCTGGCGCTGCAGCGTGCGGCCGAGCATCAGCTGTGCGTAGTCCTCCACCGGCCAGCGCTCCAGGATGGCGCGCAGCTCACGCTCGGCGCGGGCGAGCTGGGCCGAGTGGTAGTAGGCGCGGGCCAGCAGCAGCCGGGGCGCCAGCTGCTCGGGGGCCTCGCCGGCCAGTGCCGCCAGGACGCGGGCGGCCGTCGCGTACTCCTTCGCCTCGAAGAAGAGCCGGGCCCGCTCCCAGCGCTCGGCTGCCGTCCCGTGCTCGAGGTACGCCGCCGGCGCGTTCATCCCGGTCATCGCCGTCATCGCGCCCGTCGTGTCCATGGCGTCCATCGAGTCCCTTCCGCCGTTCAGGTGGTGCGTTCGAGCCCTCCAACACGTGCGGAGGGCTGAACATTCCACGGGTCGCGACGGCGGCCGCGGTACTAAGTTGGGCGGCATGAGCAATCTCGATCGCCAGCCCGCTCTCTCCGCTTGTGGCGGCCGCGGTTTCGTCGTGGCCGAACCCGTACGGGAACTCCTCAGCCCGCGCACCGTCAAGCTGGGGGAATCCACCGAAGTCCGCCGACTCCTGCCGAACCTGGGCCGCCGCATGGTGGGCGCCTGGTGCTTCGTCGACCACTACGGCCCCGACGACATCGCCGCGGAGCCCGGCATGCAGGTCGCCCCGCACCCGCACTCCGGGCTGCAGACGGTGAGCTGGCTGCACGAGGGCGAAGTCCTGCACCGCGACAGCGTGGGCAGCCTGGAGACGATCCGCCCCCGCGAGCTGGGCCTGATGACCTCGGGCCGAGGCATCAGCCACTCCGAGGAGAGCCCGCGCCCGCACGCCCGCTTCCTGCACGGCGCGCAGCTGTGGGTCGCCCTCCCCGACGCCCACCGCGACGTGGAGCCGCACTTCCAGCACCACGCGGAACTCCCGCACGTCACGGCTCCCGGCCTGACCGCCACCGTGATCCTGGGCACCCTGGACACGGCCACCTCGCCCGGTACGGCGTACAGCCCCATCGTCGGCGCGGACCTCGCCCTCGCGGCGGGCACCGAGACCAGGCTCCCGCTCGACCCGGACTTCGAGTACGCGGTCCTGTCGATGTCGGGCGAGGCCCACGTCGACGGCGTCCCGGTCCTCCCGGGCTCGATGCTCTACCTCGGCTGCGGCCGCACCGAACTCCCGCTGCGCGCAACGTCGGACGCCGGCCTGATGCTCCTGGGCGGCGAGCCGTTCGAGGAGGAGATCGTGATGTTCTGGAACTGGATCGGTCGGAGCAACGAGGAGATCGTCCAGGCCCGCCACGACTGGATGGAGGGCACCCGGTACGGCGAAGTAAAGGGCTATGACGGCCCCCCGATCCCTGCCCCGCAGCTCCCGCCGGGTCCGCTGAAGGCACGTGGGCGGGTACGCTGACCTGCGCTTTTCTGAACCAGGTCGACCGGTCGGGATCGGCGGAGGAGGCGCCGCGTTCCGCGCGGGGATCGTTCCCGGCGAGGCGAGTGACAGGGGCTTCGGGAGGCTCTTCTCGGGCCCTCGGTGTTTCCCAGGTATGACCAGCTGGGGTCAGCTCGCCTGGCGCCAGCACGAACCGGGCGCGCCGCTCATCACCGAGTGGTGACCCGACGCCGACCGCGGCCAGGCGCAGCACCCGCGCTGCGTTGAAGCGTTCCCGGGCTCCCGGGCCGGTCGGGGGTTCGAGCCGGGTGCGGATGCCGTGACGCCGTGGCCGGGGCCCCGGTCCCCCTCACCCTGGCTCGCCGCCGGACCCAGGTCATCACGAGGACGAGGGCCGCTGCCGCGCCGTACGCGATGTTGCTCAGCGACGGCTGGAAGTGGAGCGTCGGGGCGAGGATGTAGACGGCGGCGCCCGCGAGGGGGATGCCGAGCCATTCCCAGCGTCCGTCCAGGGCGACGAGGGCGATCAGGAGCAGGGAGTACCAGGAGTAGCCGGGGGTGAGGAGAGCGAAGGACCAGCCGGTGACCAGGAGGGCGCCGCTCCAGGGGCGTCGCGGGTCCCCGCGCCACATCACGTACAGGGACACTGCCGCGACGATGACGAGCAGTACGGGGAATGCCCAGGTATCTGGCAGCGCCAGGCGCAGGAGCGAGTACCGGGACCCGGCCGAAGGGTCGTCGTAGCCCTCCTCCTCCACGTAGCCGCCGAGGTAGCCGAAGACCGAGCCGTGCGAGAGGAGGACGTACGGGAGGTAGGCGACTACGACGAAGGCCGCGGCGGGCAGGAGTACGGAGGCCGCGTCGCGGACGCGGCGGACCCCGGACAGCGCGCCGGGGAGGACGACGGCCGGCATCAGTTTCGTGGCGATGGCGGCGCCGATCAGCACGCCGCCCGCCGCCCGCCGGGTCAGAGTGCGGGAGGCGACGAGGCCGAGGCCGGTGACCGCGAGGAGCACGCCCAGGACGTCGATGTGGGCGTTGTTGACCGCTTCGATGGGGATGGCCGGGCACCAGGCCCAGTACGCGGCTTTGCGGAGGTCGTCGCCGCGCCGTCGCAGGATCAGGAGGATCGTCCCGGTGACGCCGAGGGAGACCAGGGCGGCGCCGATCTGGAGCGGCTTGTGCCGGGCGTTGGCGGGGGAGAGCTGATCGACGGCCAGGAAGTACGCCTCGGCGACGGGCGGGTAGATGGTGTGCACGGCGGGCCTGTTGATGCGGGTGCAGTGGCGCGTGCCGTCGGTGGGCGGGACGGGCGCAAGATCCGGGCCGGTGCAGGCGGCGCCGGTGGGGAAGAGCCACGGGTCGCGGAGCCGGGCGAGAGCCGGGTCGTGTGGGGTGTGGTCGTACGGGGAGGTGCCGGCGGACTGGACGCGGCCGTCCCAGGCGTAGCGGTAGGAGTCGGTGCTGGTCCGCGGCGGCCCCAGCAGCCCGGTGAGCGTGACGGCGACGGCCCCCGCGGCGATCAGCCACGCGACGCTGCGGGCCGGGACTCGGCGCAGCGCCAGCAGCGCGACGGTGAAGAGCACCCAGCAGGCCGCGTACCAGCAGAACAGGCCGACGGGGTCGCTGAAGTAGCCCCCGTACACGATGGTGTGGGCGAGGGCCGTCGTGAGCGCGGCAAGGGCGAGGGCGGTGCTTACCAGCGCGGTGCGAGGAGTGAGGGCGGTAGGGGGTTTCACCTGCGGAATCGTTCCAGGGATCGGCTCTCTCGTGGGCCGTGCCGTCGCGGATGTCCGTGATTCGTAAGGTGTTCCGGCAGCCTGCGCGGGCCTCGTCGGGGGTGTGATGGGGGCATGCGTTTCACCCTGCCCTCCGGGCCGCCCGTCACCTTCAAGGCGCGCCTGCACGATGCCCGTACCGCGACCGCGATCGGCCGCTGGCTCGGCCTGGCCATGGCCGTCTGCTTCGCGACCGGTGTACTGAGCCACTACCTCCAGCACCCGCCCGGATGGCTGGCCGATTCGCTGCCGAGCCGCCCGTACTGGGGATACCGGCTCACCCAGGGGCTGCACGTGGCCTCCGGGATCGCCGCGATCCCCTTGCTGCTGGCGAAGCTGTGGGCGGTCTACCCGCGGCTCTTCGCCTGGCCTCCGGTGCGATCGGTCCTCCATGCGCTGGAGCGGATCTCGGTGGCGGTCCTGGTCGCTGCCGGACTGTTCGAGCTGTTCACGGGGCTGCTGAACACCTTCCAGTGGTACCCCTGGCCCTTCAGCTTCGTTCCCGTGCACTACGCGGTCGCCTGGCTCCTGCTGGGCTCGCTGATCCTGCACGTCGCCGTGCAATGGCCGAAGATCCGGGACCACTTCACGCTGCGTTCCCCCGCAACCCTGGCCCTGCCCGAGGCCGACGGGCCGGACCGGCGCCAGCTCCTCCTCGGCGTCACAGCCGCGGTCGGAGCGGTCACGCTCACCACCGTCGGGCAGTCCGTCACCGCGCTCGGCTCGCTGGAACTGTTCGGCCCGCGCAGTCCCGCCCACGGGGCCCAAGGGCTCCCCGTGAACCGGACGGCCGCCGCCGCGCGCGTCTCCGAGGCCTCCTTGGCCGACTGGCGGCTGACCGTGGACGGGCCGCGTCCCTACAGCCTCACGTTGGAGGAACTGCGCGCCATGCCGCAGCATGACGTCACCCTGCCCATCGCCTGCGTCGAGGGCTGGAGCAAGTCCGCGCACTGGACCGGGGTACGGGTACGGGACCTCCTGGAGCGTGCGGGCGGCGGCCCGGGTGCACGGGCCCGGGTGGTCTCTCTGGAGGCGACGGGCGCCTACCGGGTGATGGAGATGGGGCGCCCCTACGCGCAGGACCCGCTCACGCTGCTGGCGCTGCGGCTGAACGGCGAGGTGTTGTCCCTGGACCACGGCTACCCGGCGCGGATCATCGCCCCGAACCGGCCCGGTGTCCTGCAGACCAAGTGGGTCGGCCGACTGGAGGTGGCGTGATGAACTTCCGATACGTGATGGGCGGATGCGGGCTGGTGTGCGCGGCCTGGGGTGGGTACCTGCTCCTCCAGCAGCCCGAGCCGTGGCGGATCGCCGTGTGGCTCGGGGGAGCGGTCGTGGTGCACGACGGGTTCGTCGCGCCCGTCGCGATGGCGTTCGCCGCCCTCGTCGCCGTGGCGGGCCTGCGCCTGCACGGAGTACCGCGTGGAGCCTTGATCGTGGCGGGCTCCCTGACCGCGATCGCCCTTCCCCCGCTCCTGCGTCCGGGGGGCGTGGCCAACCCCACCGTCCTGCCGCTCGACTACCTGCGCAACTGGCTGCTCGCCCTGGCCGCCATCGCGCTGTTCACCCTCGCGTACGTCGGTGTGCGTGCCGTGGCGCGCCGGGTGGGCCGGGTGGGCGGGGAGGGCCGTCGGGCCTGATCGGGGCGGTGCCGCGGAGAACCACCGGGTTCGTTCATTGTTTTTGAATGGTCGCTCATGTATTTTTCTTCTCATGCCCAGACCGCGAGAGTTCGAGCCCGACGCAGTCCTGAACGTGGCCATGCTGCGGTTCTGGGAGCGCGGGTACCGAGCGGTGTCCGTCGAAGATCTGGTCAAGGCGACCGGAGTCAAGCCCGGCAGCCTCTACAGCGCTTTCCCTGGCGGCAAGCGCGCGCTGTTCCTGAAGTCGCTGGAGCGGTACTCGCGGTTGGTGGTCCCCGAGAAGCTGGGCGAGCTGGAGGCTCCGGGCGCCTCGGTGGGCGAGATCCGCGGCTACTTCGACGGACTGGTGCGCGATCTGCTCAGCCCCGAGGGCCGGCAGGGCTGCCTGCTGGTCAACACGGCGATCGAGCATGCCGCCGAGGACGACGAAGCGGCGGCCGTCGTCCGCGGTCACCTGGCCCGGCTGGAGCGGTGCATGACCCATGCGCTGGAGAACGCGGCCCGCAGGGGGCAAGTCCGTGCCTCACTGGACTGTGCCGGGAGCGCCAAGCTGCTGGTCGCCACCTGTCAGGGGCTCATGGTCGTCGGGAAGGCCAACCCGGACGAGACGCTCCTGCGCGCGATCGTGGACAACGCCTTCGCCGCTCTCGCCTGACGGCGAGGCGCACGGGCCACCGTACGCGGTGGCCCTTTTCTTCGCACCAATAATTGAATGAGCGCTCAAGAATGGAGCTGGAACATGAAGGCCATCGTCATCTCCGCCCACGGCGGCCCCGAGGTCCTCACCCTCACCGAACTGCCCGACCCGGTTCCCACCGACGGCGAAGTGCTGATCCGGGTCAAGGCGTTCGGCCTCAACCACGCCGAGGCGTACATGCGCAGCGGCGCATGGGGAAAGGTGGCCGCCGTCCCGGGGATCGAGTGTGTCGGGGTGGTGGAGGCCGATCCGTCCGGTGAACTCCCTCCCGGGACGCGGGTGGTGGCGATCCTCGGCGGCATGGGGCGGACCCGAAACGGAAGTTACGCGGAGCTGGTGACCGTACCGGCGGCCAACGTGGTCGCCGTGCGCTCCTCGCTGGACTGGGCCGATCTTGCGGCGGTTCCCGAGGTGTACGCGACGGCGTGGAGCGGCCTGTTCGGCAACCTCGGCCTACGGCCGGGCGAGACCGTCTTGGTGAGGGGAGCGACCTCCTCGCTCGGCCAGGCCGCCCTCAACCTGGCGGTCGACCACGGCGCGACCGTCCTCGCCACGACCCGGGACCCGCGGCGAGCGCCCCTGCTGAAGGGACTCGGAGCCGCTGACGTGCTCATCGACGATGGCGCCCTCGCCACCCGGGTCGCCGAGCGGGAGATCGGCGTCGACGCGGTCTTCGACGTCGTCGGCAACAGCGTCCTGCGCGACTCGCTGTCCCTGGTCCGGCCGCGCGGCCGGGTCTGCCAGCTGGGCTTCCTGGGCGGATTCGAGCCGGTACGGGACTTCGACCCGATCGCCGATCTCCCCAGCGGAGTCCGGCTCAGCTTCTTCGGCAGCGCCTTCGTCCTGGGCACCCCCGCGTTCCCGCTCAGCGACGTGCCGTTGGACGAGATATACGCCAAGGTCGAGGCCGATGTCCTGCGGGCCCGTCCCACCCGGGTCTTCCGGTTCGACGAGATCGTCGAAGCCCATCGGGCGATGGAGGCCGGAGAAGCCCTCGGGAAGATGGTCGTCACCGTCGGCTGAATCCCCGGACCTTCCGTCAGGCCGCCGAGGGCGCCTGGCCGAGGGTCAGCGACTCCGGGTGGGACCCGCACTGCTGCGGATCCCACCCGGCGGTTCGCCGCTCCGCAACCGTCAGTGCGTGAGGTGCACGAAGTGCCGGCCCGTCGTCTGCCAGGTGTCGTACGGGGTCCAGCCCGCGGCCCTCGCCTCGGCGCGCAGGGCGCGGGTGCCGAGCCGGGCCCACCAGAAGGAGGCTCCGCGGCCGCCGGCGCCGTCCTCGACGTACACCTCGACGCGTTCGTCGACGTCGGCGGTGGCGACCTCGACCAGCAGGGAGCCACCGGGGGCGGTCAGTTCGGCGGCCCGGCGCAGCAGGGCGGCGGGGTCCCCGCCGATGCCGATGTTGCCGTCTATGAGGAGGACCGTGCCCCAGCCGCCTTCGCGGGGAAGCGGGTCGAACACCGACCGGCACAGGGCGCTGCCGCCCGCCCGCTCGGTACGGGCCACCGCCTCGGGGGTGACGTCGACGCCGAGCACCGTATGGCCGAGCCCGGCGAGGGCGGCGACCAGGCGGCCCGGCCCGCAGCCGATGTCGAGGACGGGCCCGGTACATCGGGTCAAGACGGTGTTGTCGGCCGCGTCGGGGTCGGCGCACCACCGCTCGACTTCGAGCGGCAGCAGCCAGCCGTCGCGCCGACGGAGGAACAGCGGCCCCTGCCCGGTACGGAGGGCGTCCGCGTACGGGTCCGCCTGCCAGGTGCGGGTGGCGGGCCCGGCGAGCTGGGCGGTCATCGGGTCACCGCGCACAGGCCGTGGTGCAGGGCGGCGAAGCGCGTCCGCGGGGCTGCGGCCGCGACCCGTTCCGCGTCGGCGGGCGTGTCCACGTCGCACAGCTCGGGCAGGTCCCGTACGGAAAGACCCGCATCGGTCAGGCGCTGCCGCTGGACCTCTCCGGTGTGTGTCACGGACATGGGGACGCCGAGCAGCAGAGCCGGGTCGGGGGCGGCGAGGCCGAGGGCCCAGAACCCTCCGTCGGCGGCGGGCCCGAACCATGCGTCCGCCTCGGTGAAGTCCAGCCCGGGCGCGAGCAGTTCCGGGGTGACCTGCGGGGTGTCCATGCCAATCAGCAGGGTCGGTCCTTCGGCCAGGGCGAAGGCGGCAGCCAGTCGGACGTCCAGGCCGCCCGTACCCTGCGGGACGACCTCGATGCCGTCCGGGATCCAAGGGCCCGGCTGTCCGTCGAGGACGAGGACGCGGCGCCGGGCCGGCGTGGCCAGGACCGTCGCGAGGGTGTCCTGGAGTGAGGCGCGGGCCAGGTCGGCGGCCTGTTGCGGGGTGAACTGCGTGGTCAGGCGGGTTTTCACGCGCCCGGCGACGGGAGCCTTGGCGATGACGAGGAGGGTGCTCATGCGGAGATCCCCTCGGTCGGTGCGGGCCGGGCGCCCGGCGGCTCGGCCAGGACCCTGCGCATGTCCCGTACGGCGTGCCAGGTGCCCCGCCAGGTCCCGGTGACCTTGGACTTCCCCGAGCGGGGGAGGTACGGGATGTCCGTCTCGGCCACTTTCCAGCCCGCGTCGGCGGCCCGTACGACCATCTGGAGCGGATAGCCGCTGCGGCGGTCGGTCAGGCCCAGGCCGAGCAGTGCCTCGCGGCGGGCGACGCGCATGGGTCCCAGGTCGTGGAGCCGCAGTCCGGTGCGGCGGCGCAGCATCTGCGCGAGGGCGAGGTTCCCGGCGCGGGCGTGCGCGGGCCAGGCGCCGCGTCCTCGGGGGCGGCGCCTGCCGAGCAGGAGATCCGCCTCGCCGGCCGCGACCCGCTCGGCCATGCGCGCGAGCAGGCCCGGGTCCATGGAGGCGTCGCAGTCGCAGAAGCAGACCAGCTCGGCGCGTGCGGCGAGCAGCCCGGCGTGGCAGGCGGCCCCGAAGCCGCGCCGGGTCTCGTGCACGACGGTGGCGCCGAGGGAGCGGGCGATGTCGGCCGAGCCGTCGGTGGAGCCGTTGTCGACGACGATGGCCCGCCACCCGGCCGGCACCCGCGCCAAGACCCAGGGGAGGGCTTCCGCCTCGTCGAGGCACGGCAGTACGAGGTCCGCGCGGGGCGGACGGCAAGCAGAAGGAGTCACCCTCCACACCGTAGGAACCGAAGGGCGAAGAAGGGCGCCCGAAGACCTTACGAAACGCGGACACCTCGTCGCACGGGGGCAGGCCCAGGTCGACGCCGCACCGCACGGTCTCACTCTGGAGGCATGGCATCCAGTAACGAAACCGACCGTGGCCCGGCCTCCGGCGACGCCACGGGCCGTGTCCTGGTGGTGGACGACGAGCCGACCGTCTCGGAGGTCGTCGCCGAATGTCTGGAGCGGGCCGGGTCCACCGTGCAGCGGGCCGCGGCTGGGACTTCGGCGACCTGTCCACGGTGACCGTGCACGTCCGCGGGCTTCGGGGCAAGGTCGAGAAGGATCCGGCCGATCCGCAGCTGATCCGGACCGTGTGGGGCGCCGGATACCGCTTCGACGTGGGCCCCGTCCAGACCGGCCGCGAGCAGGCCGCGGCCGGTCCTCGTACGGAGGGCGGCAGACACCGGCTGGCGGGGCAGTCAGGCCCGTACCCCTCCCTCGGGCGCGGGCCTGGGCCTGGTGATCGTCCGGGGCATCGTCGAGGCCCGCTCCGGGCGCGCGGACGTCCACCACGTGCCCGGCGGCTGCCGCTTCGAACTGACCCTCCCCACATCCGCGTAGGCCGTGCGGAACCGGCGACGACGTCGGCCGGTTCCCGGGCTCAGCCGACCACACCCGCAGACTGGCGCTGGCCCGCCCGGGCGAACTCGGCCATCCCTTCGGCGAAGCCGACCGTGGGACGCCAGCCCAGTTCCGTGCGCAGCCGGGCGGAGTCGGCGGTGATGTGCCGTACGTCGCCGAGGCGGAACTCGCCCGTCACCACCGGCGCCGGCCCGCCGTGCGCCGAGGCGAGCTCGGCAGCCATCTCGCCGACCGTGTGCGGTTCCCCGCTGCCGGCGTTGTACGCGGTCAGAGCCCCAGCCTGCCGGGTACCGACCGCCTGGAGTGCCACCGCGTTGGCCGCGGCCACGTCCCTCACGTGGACGAAGTCCCTTCGCTGAGCACCGTCCTCGTAGACCCGAGGGGCCTCGCCCCGGGCCAGCGCGGAGCGGAAGAAGGAGGCCACCCCGGCGTACGGGGTGTCGCGCGGCATGCCCGGCCCGTACACGTTGTGGTAGCGCAGCGACACCGCACGACCCTCCACACACCGGGCCCAGGATGCCGCCAGGTGCTCCTGGGCCAGCTTCGTCGTCGCGTACACATTGCGCGGATCCGTCGGGGCGTCCTCGCCGACCAGGCCCGGCGCGAGTTCGGCTCCGCAGTCAGGGCAGAGGGGCTCGAACCGGCCCGCCGTCAGGTCCTCGGTCCGACGCGGCCCGGGGCGCACCGTTCCGTGCCGGCCGCACGTGTACCGGCCCTCCCCGTAGACCACCATCGACCCGGCGAGCACGAGCTCCCGCACCCCGGCGGCCGCCATCTCCGCCAGCAGCACCGCAGTCCCGAGGTCGTTGCAGCCCACGTAGTCGGGAGCATCGGCGAAGTCCTTGCCGAGGCCGACCATGGCCGCCTGGTGGCACACCGCGTCCACTCCGCGCAGCGCGGCTCTGACCGCGTCGGCGTCCCGTACGTCGGCGCGAACGAACTCGGCGTCGGGCAGGGGCGGTGTGCCGCGGTGAGCGGCGGGCAGCAGGGCGTCGAGGACGACGGGCTCGTGCCGGCGGTCCTTGAGGGCGGTGACGATGTGGGAGCCGACGAACCCGGCCCCTCCGGTGACGAGTACGCGCATGCCCAGGACGCTACGCAGTGCGGAGCCTGCGGAGGGTCTCCCACGCGTGCACGTAAGACTTCCGTCATGCGGGAGCGCTGGGAACCTGGAACGGTGGTGCGCCCGGGCGGACGCGGCCGACCGGACCGTGCTGCGGCGGTGCACCGGCCGGGTACCGGACATCGGGTGCGGCGCCGGCCGTATGGTCGAGGCACTCGCGGGGCGTGGCCACCACGTCCTCGGTATCGACGTCTGTCCTGTCGCAGTGATCACGACCGCCTGCCGGGGCGGCTCAGCGGTGAGCAGATCGGTCTTCGACCCGCTCCCCGACGAGGGCCGGTGGGGGACGGCGCTGCTGATCGACGGCAACATCGGGATCGGCGGCGCGCCCCGACGGCTGCCACAACGGGTCCGGGAGGTCGTGGCTCCGGAGGGTCTCCTCCTGGTGGAGACCACTCCTGGTGACGTGGACGAGCGACGCCGTGTCCGGATCCACTCCGGCCACCGGCCGGTCAGCACCGTCTTCCCCTGGGCAGTGGCCGAACGGTGGACCAGCGCGCGAGGACGTCACTTCGTCGCGCTGCGCGCCTGCCGCTGAGCACGGCTCCAGCGCCGTGTCCGTACCACCAGGATCACGGCCGAGGCTGCGAACAGTGCCGCGGTGATGAGCAGCCAGCGTCCGAGGAACCCGCCCGCCGGAAGGGCGGTCGCGGCTGTGTAGTGCTCAACCCGGCGAAGGACCAGCGGCCACCAAACGAGTAGCAGAACTCCGGAGACGAACGCGGGTACACGGACGTAGTTCACGCTCACCCGTGGCACGGGCGGCGTGGGGCCAGGTCCCCGGGTGAACAGCGCCTGCGCCGCCCGGTCGGTCACCGAGTACAGGGGCAGCAGGACCAGATCGTGGAGGAGGGCCGCCCCGACGAACCACACGGCCACCCCGAGGGTGTCCCCTTGGAGCAGGCGCAGACCGGCGTACACGGCAAGGGCGAAAGAGGCCAGCACGAGGAGCAGGTGCAGCGGGGAGGCGCCGTAGCGGCGCCGGAACGCGGTCGGGGCGCTCATGCGGGCTCTCCGAAGGTGAGGCGGGTGACCCATTTGGTGGTGTGGACCCCCGGAGCCCCCGCGACGATGGCCCGCGCCGGGTAGCCGTGGTCGGCGGAGAGGATCGCTCCGTTGACGCGGACGGCCAGCAACGAGCGGCTGTCACGGACCTGCTGGTCGCTGAGCACGGCCGACCTGAACGAGCCGCCACGCTGCGCCGATTCGACGAGGACCTCGGGCGTGTTCACACCGAGCCCGACGAGCGCGGCCAGATCGGTGAGCCGGACCCCGCCCCACCGCTGGTCGGGGGTCGACCAGCCCTCCACACAGGCGATGGGCAGGGCCGACTCGTGCTGCGTCATGGCCAGGAGCTGCTCGTACGTCAGGTCGATCTGACGCCCCGGGCCGCGTACGGTCAGCCGCCACGCGGGACCGACGTCGCTGGGCCGGATGCCGACCGAGGCGGCGGTCTTGTTGATCTGGAACCCGTTCGGGCCCGAACCCGGATCTCGGCCATGAGGGGCGAGCAGCGCGGTCTGCCGCCACCGTCCGCCGATGCTCTGCCCCGCCGTGACGACCAGCAGCGCGACCGACCCGAGCCCCACCATGGCCAGGGCGCCCCGGCGGGAGATGGTCGGCGCCGCGGGGCGTGGCGAGACCAGCCCGACCGCTTCCTCAGTACCCGCCGCAGGCTCCCCGAACCGTGACCGTACGGCGTGCAGCGCCCTCGGCAGCCGGAAGGCCACGTGGACGACGAACGCGCCGATGAACACCCAAGCCCCGTAGAAGTGCAGGGTGTAGAAGGAGCCGGGAAAGATGTAGTGGAGCTGGACGTTGAGGATGCCGGTGACGAACTCGAAGCCGGCGCCGCCGACCAGCAGGAGCAGGGACAGCCGATCCAGAGCGTGGCTGACCGAGCGGATCGGTGGCCACTCGAACAGCTTGGGAATGACCGACCACAGCTTCGCCAGCAGTACGGGCACGAGGGCGATTCCCAACGTCACATGGACGCCCTGGGTGAGCCGGTAGAGCCAGTACGGAGAAGTCGGCCAGGAGAACAGGTAGAAGCCGAGCCATCCCTTGTTCGGCGTCTGATCGTTGACCGCCGCGAGATCGGGGTTGTACGCGGCGTACGACAGCAGGCCCGTCACGAAGAGCACCGTGATCCCGAACAGCAGGACCAGCCCGAACACCGCGGTCAGCCACGGACCCCGCAGCGGACTCCGCCAGAACTCCGGACGAGCCGGCCCCGGGGGCGGGCCCGCCCCCAGGGCCGTGCTCCCGGCCTCCCGCAGCCGCGTCAGCGGACCGGACCGGACCTTCGGCGGGGCCGGCTTCCGGGCGCCAGTAGCCCGACCGGGCGGAGATCCGGCTGCAGGAGGGGCGTCAGGCTTCTCCGACTCCCTGCCCGTTGGCGGTGGCACGTCGTCCGGCTGGCCCTGCCCGATGCCACTCGCGCCCATCGGGCACCTCCATCGACCGCCGATTTCTGCTATTTCTTCGTATTTCGCCAGCTAGAAGAACATGCCGCACCGGTGCCGCACCCGCTCCGGCGACACGCCAGGTGGGGGTATCCCCGCCGAGCTCTCACGCGGCGAGGCCGACGTCGAGGATCTTGGCGGCTTTGCCGATGGAGCCGGGCATGAGATGGGCTCCCAGGGGCCCTCTTCAATGTCGCCCGACAGCTCCGGCGCTGCGGCAGGGGACCAGTACGTTCGCGAGACCCGAAGGGCATCCGCATGACCCCGGGGAGCGGCTGGAGCGCCACGCACGGATCCCGGCTTCGAGGCGGTGATCGCCCTCTGACGCAGGCCGGCCGGCCGGGTTCGCGTTTCGATGATCTCGGCGGGAGGGCGAAGCCGGGTGCCAGGGCGACGGTGCAGCCGTGCATCGCGGGCAGCGGCCGCACCTCACCGATTGCACGCGTGATGGTGGAACGGTTCGTATCGAACCAGCAGGCTGGGCTCGTCGTGTTGGCGCCGTACGAAGGTGGACGAGCGTGGCCGGCAGGCGGTCAGCTTCTCCTGCCGCGGGGGTTCCGCGACAGGAGAGGCCGAAGGGTACCCGTCAGGTGCGGTACGCGTAGTAGACCGCGTCCGGGTAGGACGCAATGATGCTCGCGAGGGACTTGCGGTAGGTGTTGGTGGAGTGGTAGGTGAGGTACGGCATTCCTGCGCTGCTGCGGTACGTCACCATCATGGAGTGGTCCTTGGACCCGTCCTTGTTGAAGTCCACCTGCACGATGTCACCGACATCCGTCTGGTAGACGCTGGCCAGATTGGCGGCCCGCTGGTTGGACAGCGTGAACCATGCCCACTCGTTCGCGCCGACCCAGGAATCGGACTGGCGGGCTCCGTCGTACCACCAGTTCCGGTAGTCCGACGTGGAGCCCGGAACGGCCTTCCAGCCACCCGCCTTCAGCGCCTGGCTGATGAAGTTGGTGCAGTCGCCCCCGGCGCCGTTGAACTTGCGGTACGCCGGGTTGTAGCTGCTCCAGTACTTCTCCGCGTACTTCGCCATGGCGGCGTAGTCGTAGGTACCGCCGGTCTTCGCCTTGGGCTTGGCCGGGGCGGGGTACTTGGTGGACGCGGGCGTGCCGTCCGGATACTGGTTGCCGTCGTCCTTGACGACGTTCGCCTTGGTCGCCACCGGCTCGTTGATCGCGACGGGGCCGCTGTCCTGAGACTTGATCGAGGTCAGTTCCCAGCCACCGCCCCGCTTGCTGGTGAGGGTCAGTTCGTGGCGCGTCCGGAAGTCGGTGGTGGCCGGCTCGTCGCCGCGCAGTTTCTTGTAGGTGAGCGTGGTCTGCTCGGTGACCTGGACGGTCGCCTTCCCGCCGGTGACCGTGGCACGGTCGACGGCGACGCGGGTGTCGGCGCCCGTGTAGGCCTCGCCGAGATCCGCAAGCCGTGTCTTGCGGGACCGCAGCGACGAGATCGCTGCCTCCTCGTCCTTCTTCAGCTGGGCCGACATCCGCGTCTTCGCAGGGGTCTGGCCGGAATTGCGCTGTCCTGGCTGATCCTCAACCAGGGCCTGGGTGCGCTGGGAGAGCACGCCGTCGGCTATGCGGGCGAAGGTTTCGGAGGTGGCGCGATCGGCCGCCTCGGGCCCGGTGCCCGCACTCGCCGAGTACGCGAACATGCTGCCGGACGCCAGTGCTGCGGTCAGGGCCGCGATGGCGGCGGGCCTGAACCTCTTAGGTATCACTGTGGTTCCCCTTGTCACCCGGTACACACGAACCGGGGGACGGCATCTTCGCACAACTGGGCGACTCTTTCGTTGCGTTCCGTTTCGTCGACAGCCGCCAGGCGCAGTAGCCCCGCCTGCAGGTCAGCCTGCCTCCGCTTCGCCACAGGGGGAGGGCCCCGCTCGCGGTGGGGATGTGGCCACCAGCCGACCGGCCTCATAGCCAATACATCTAGTGTGTGCGGGAAAGCACAGCACAGGGGGCATTCGGAGTGGATAGGCAGGATTCGGCTGCGAGAGGGCGAGCACGGGGCAGGCGGGTGACTCCGGAGGGCATGGGCGGGGTCCGGTCGGGCCGCCGGGACAAGTCGGGGGCGCGCCGTCGTCCCCGGGAGGGAGCCGGCCGGCTCGGTGCCCTGACACCGGCCGTCGATGCGGCGCGTACGCAACTGCGGCGCCTGCGGCCCGCCTTCCCGAGACCGGGCCGCACCGGCTGGCGCCGGTGGGTGCCCTCGCGGCGCCAATGGCTGGGTGCCTGCCTGTACGCGTGCATAGCCATGACGGGCTTCGTCGCGTTCGCCTACGCCACCACGGACATACCCGACGACATCAACTCATTCGCCAGACAGCAGGACAACGTCTACTACTGGGCCGACGGCACCACGATGGCCCGCACGGGCTGGGTCAGCCGGCAGGAGATGCCGCTGGACAAGGTCCCTCCCAAGGTCCAGGGAGCCGTCCTGGCAGCCGAGAACGCGAGCTTCTACTCGGACCCCGGAGTCTCGCCGTCTGGCTTCCTGCGCGCTGTGCGCGCCGCGGCGACCGGGGGCGAGACCCAAGGCGGCTCCACCATCACGCAGCAGTACGTGAAGAACGCCTACCTGAACCAGGACCGCACCCTCTCGCGGAAGTTCACCGAGATCCTGCTCGCAGTGAAACTGGACAATCAGAGGGACAAGAAGCGGATCCTCCAGGACTACCTCAACACCAGCTGGTTCGGGCGCGGTACCTACGGCATGCAGCGCGCGTCCCAGGCGTACTACGGCAAGGACGTCTCGCAGCTCAATGCCAGCGAGGGCGCCTTCCTGGCCTCCTTGCTCAAGGGCGCCGGACTGTTCGACCCCGCCCTCAGCCCGGAGAACCACGAGCGGGCCGTCGAGCGATGGTCGTGGATCCTGGACCGGATGGTCGAGACCGGCCACCTCACGCGCGCCGAGCGAGCCACCTACACGAAGTTCCCCGAGCCCACGGGCGCGTCCCTTCCCGGCACCCCCGGCGCGCAGACCGGCTACCTGGTCGAGCTGGCCAAGGCGTACGCGATCAAGACCGGCCACATCCCGGACGCCGAGTTCGACCTCGGCGGCTACCAGATCTACACGACCTTCGACAAGGCCCGCATGCAGGCCCTGACCACCGCCGTCCAGGAGGCGCAGAAGGACTTCGATGCCGAGCGGCGCCCCGACACCGACAAACACGCCAAGATCGGCGCGGCGAGCGTGGCCCCGGACGGGCGACTGCTCGCCGTGTACGGCGGCCCCGACTACCTGAAGCAGGGCTTCAACGAGTCGAACGCGACGACGGTCCCGGTCGGCACGGCGTTCACGCCGTTCGTCTACGCCGCTGCGCTCGAGGAGGGGGTGGTGCGCACGCGCGGCAAGGCCCGCACGCCCGTCTTCCCTTCCACCGCGTCCGACGGCAACGACCAGGTGACCGTGCAGACGCCCGAGGGCCCGTACTGGGACCGCAGCGGCAAGGTGGTGAAGGGCCGCAACGACGGCGGGCGCAACTGGGGTCAGGTCACCTTGAGCCAGGCCGTCGCCAACTCCATCAACACCCCCATGCTGCAGCTCGGCCTCGATGTCGGCCTCGACCGGGTGGAGTCGCTCGCCGAGCGTTCGGGCCTGCTCGAATCGAGCCTCGGGCCGCGGATCCCCACGTTCGCACTCGGGGAGAACTCGACCCCCAGCGCGATCCGCATGGCCGGCGCTTACGAGACCTTCGCCGCCGGCGGCATGCACAGCGACCCCTACTCGGTGCGCTCGGTCACCCGCAACGGCGCCGCGATGCCGCTCGATGCGCCGAAGCCGACCCGGGTCGTGAAAGCCGAGACCGCCCGCGCGGTGACAGACGCCCTGCGGTCCGCCGTCACCGAGGGATCGGCGAAGGCGGTGGCCAAGGCGCACTCGGGCACGGCGGGCAAGACGGGAACGACGGCCGCGAACACGGCAGGCTGGTTCGTGGCCAGCACCGAGAACGAGTCCACGGCCGTGGTGGTCTACCGGATGTCACTGACCGACCTGGTTCCGCTGCCGCTGACGGGTCTGGGCGGCGACACCCCGAACACGCCCGGCAGTGAGCGGGCGCTGCGCCTGTGGGCGAACTACATCAAGGCGGTGAAGTAGGCC
>NZ_JBHWVM010000129.1:0-17497 GCF_042736805.1 Streptomyces sp. NPDC060031 | reverse complement strand
GCCGGTGCATCACGCACCGGCCGGGGCTCCGGCCACACTCACACGCTCACGCAATCGCGCGACTCACGCGGCTACGACATTCACCGCTTCCACGGGCGCCTTGATGGTCACCCGCTCCGGGCCACCCGTGACCGAGGCCACGGATACCGAATTGAGCATCGGGCGGACCGGCGCAGGCACCGGTTCGCTTGCCGCGGCCGACTGTGCCAGCTCGGCCAGCGACAGCTCGTCGCTGACTTCGCGCATCAGCTCGGACATCCGTACGTCAAGCGCGTCGCAGATCGCGGAGAGCAGCTCGGAGGATGCCTCCTTCTGCCCCCGCTCCACCTCGGAGAGATAGCCGAGCGAAACTCGGGCGGACGAGGAGACTTCGCGCAGAGTACGGCCCTGGCGCTGGCGCTGCCGACGCAGCACGTCACCCAGCAGGCGACGGAGCAGAATCATCGGTGGCTCCCTCCTCTGACCGTGTAGCCGTAACCTTCACGCCCCACCGTACCGCCTCGCGCCGCGGCCGTGCGGGGAGCGATGTCGTGTTCACTCAGGGCTGCAAACATCAAATCCCCCCGTCCTGTTCCGTATCCTGCCCCCGCAGATTCTCGCGGAGTTCGCTCGAGAGAAGTTCGAGCACTGTCCGTGCACTCTCCCTACGGATTTCCGAGCGGGAGCCGTTCAACCTCAGCCGGGCCGATTTCCTGCCGCCCGGCCCCGCCACGGCGACGAAAACCGTTCCCACCGGCTGCCCGTCCTGGGGGTCGGGACCGGCCACTCCGGTCGTCGCGATGCCCCAGGAGGCGCCCAGTACGCGCCGCACTCCGGCCGCCATCTCCTCCGCGACCTGCGCGTTCACCGCGCCTTCGGCCGCCAGCAGTGCGGCGTCCACTCCCAGCACCCGGTGCTTGAGCTCCGTCGCGTACGCCGTGACCGAGCCGCGGAAGGACCGCGAGGCACCGGGGACGGCCGTCAGCGCGGCCGCCACCATCCCGCCGGTCAGCGACTCCGCCACAGCGAGCGTCTCGTCACTCTCCGCGAGGAGGCGCAGGACGTCCGCGGCGACCTCTTCGGGGCCCGGCACATTCCACACCGCCCCACCAGCCACCGCAGAACCCCCCGCCCCGTGCGTCACTGCGCGGCTCGCTCCGCGTCCTGACCCCTGCGCCGGAGCACGACGGCCTGGCGGATGTAATCCAAACCGGTGACGACGGTCAGCACGACGGCCACCGCCATCACCCAGAAGCGCAGGGTGGCCAGCGGTCCGGTCAGCGCGAGCACGTACATGCCGACCGCCGTCCCCTGGGCCAGGGTCTTGAGCTTGCCGCCCCGGCTGGCCGGAATCACTCCGTACCGGATGACCCAGAAACGCATGAGCGTGATCCCGAGTTCCCGCCCCAGGATCACGCCGGTCACCCACCAGGGCAGGTCGCCGAGCCACGACAGACACACCAAAGCCGACCCCATGATCGCCTTGTCGGCGATGGGGTCGGCGATCTTCCCGAAGTCCGTGACCAGGTTGTACGTACGGGCCAGATGGCCGTCGAAGATGTCCGTGATCATGGCGACGGCGAACGCCGCCCAGGCCAGCGCCCGCCAGACGGGGTCGTAGCCCCCGTCGGCGAGCAGCAGCAGGACGAATCCCGGCACCAGGACGAGCCGGATCATCGTCAGGATGTTGGCGATGTTCCACAGGCTGGCCTGATTGACCGCCGCGGCGCCCAGCTTCGCGCCGGGCGCGGGCCGACGGCCGGTCCCGCCCGCCGCAGATGCCGGGACTCCGGTCATCCGGCCGCCTCCTCAAATTCCAGGTCCAGGGGCTCGGCCACGAGGTCCACGCCCAGCGTGCCGACCACCTTGGCCGTCACGATGCGTCCGGGGACCAGACCGGTGCCGTCCGTGAAGACGACCTGGCCGTCGGTCTCGGGCGCCTGGTGGGCGGCGCGCCCGTAGGCACCCTCGCCGTCCTCCGCCTCGTCCAGCGGGACGACGGTCTCGACGAGTACCTCCAGGGTCTCCCCGATCCGCTCCTCCGCGCGCTGCGAGGTGAGCTCCTCGGCGAGCCGCTGCATGTGCGCGAGCCGCTCGGCGATGGTCTCCTCGTCCAGCTTGTTCGCGTAGGTGACGGCCTCGGTGCCGTCCTCGTCCGAGTAGCCGAAGACGCCGATGGCGTCGAGGCGCGCGTGGGTGAGGAAACGCTCCAGCTCGGCGAAGTCCGACTCCTTCTCACCGGGGAAGCCGACGATGAAGTTGGACCGTACGCCGGCCTGCGGGGCCTTGCTGCGGATGGTGTCCAGCAGTTCCAGGAACCGGTCGGTGTCGCCGAAGCGGCGCATGGCGCGCAGCACGTCGGGGGCCGAGTGCTGGAAGGAGAGGTCGAAGTACGGGACGACCTTGGGGGTCGAGGTCAGTACGTCGATCAGGCCGGGCCGCATCTCGGCGGGCTGGAGGTAGCTGACGCGGACGCGCTCGATGCCGTCCACCCCGGCCAGCTCGGGCAGCAGGGTCTCCAGCAGCCGGATGTCGCCGAGGTCCTTGCCGTACGAGGTGTTGTTCTCGGAGACCAGCATGATCTCCTTGACGCCCTGCTCGGCGAGCCAGCGCGTCTCGCCCAGCACGTCGGCGGGGCGGCGGGAGATGAACGAGCCGCGGAAGGACGGAATGGCGCAGAAGGAGCAGCGCCGGTCGCAGCCGGAGGCCAGCTTGACCGAGGCGACCGGGCTCTTGTCGAGGCGGCGGCGCAGCGGCGCGCGCGGCCCGGAGGCGGGCGCGAGCCCGTCCGGCAGGTCGGCGGGGGCCTCGGCGGGCTCGGTGGCCGGCTCCTGGGCGTGGCCGGGGAGCGAGACCTCGGCGTCCTGGCGGGCGGCCGGGCTGATCGGCAGCAGCTTGCGCCGGTCGCGCGGGGTGTGGGAGGCGTGGATGCCGCCGTTGAGGATGGTCTGGAGGCGGTCGGAGATGTCGGCGTAGTCGTCGAAACCGAGGACTCCGTCGGCCTCGGGGAGCGCTTCGGCGAGTTCCTTGCCGTAGCGCTCGGCCATACAGCCGACGGCGACGACGGCCTGGGTCTTGCCGTGATCCTTCAGATCATTGGCTTCCAGCAGGGCGTCTACGGAGTCCTTCTTGGCGGCTTCGACGAAGCCGCAGGTGTTGACGACGGCCACGTCCGCATCGGCGGCGTCCTCGACGAGCTCCCAGCCATCCGCCGCCAAGCGGCCTGCGAGCTCCTCCGAGTCCACCTCGTTACGGGCGCAGCCAAGAGTGACAAGGGCGACGGTACGGCGTTCGGGCATGGGCTCAAGACTACTTCGTCCCGGCGCCGGCCCCTCCCCCAAGTCCCTCCGGTGCACCGGCACAGCAAGATCCCCGGGGTGCGGCGCGGCACCCCGGGGATCCGGAATCACAGCTTCGGCGCTCGGAGGGCGCCCGGGGCAAGGCCAGGTCAGCCCGCCTGGGCCGCTCCCTGGCGCGGGTCGTCCTTGGTGTATGTGAGGCGTTCCACCTGACCCGACTGGAATTGGTCCTTGATCTCCTTGCCGTTCACGAAGAGCTTCACGACCCCGGCATCGCCGAGCACCAGGTCGATGGAGTCCTTGTCGGTGAAGGTCTTCGACTCGCCCTGCGCGAGGGTTCCGTCGAAGAGCAGCCGACCGCTGTGGTCCTTGGCCGAGATCCAGCTCTCGCCGGTGTCGGCCGTCAGGACGACCGTGACGAGGTCCTTGGGCGCGGCGGCGATGGCACTGTCCGAAGGCTCCGGCTTGGGCGCCTGCGGCTGCTGCGGGTTCTGCTGGGGCTGCGCCTGGCCGACGGGCTTCCCGCCGGACTGCTTGGGGGCCGGCTTCGGGGAGGCGGAACCTTCCGCCACCGGCCGCTTGGGCTTCTCGTCGCCGCTGCCGAAGGCGGTGAAGCCGACGAAGCCGATCACGGCGACGATGGCGGCGACCATGGCGGCGGTCCAGTTGGGCCGCTGCCGCTCGGGGCGGATCCGCTCGGCATCGAACATCGGCGCGGCGGGGGTGGGTGCCGGCCGGCCGCCGTGGGCCGCGTCGTAGCTCTCGACCAGGGGTGCCGGATCGAGGTGCACGGCGCGGGCGAGCGTGCGGATGTGACCGCGGGCGTAGACGTCGCCGCCGCACCGCGAGAAGTCGTCCTCTTCGATGGCGTGCACGATCGGGATGCGCACGCGGGTGGTGGAGCTGACCTCGTCGACGGTGAGCCCGGCGGCGATCCGGGCCTTCTTCAGGGCCGTCCCGATGGACGGCCCCTCGACGGAACGTTCGACGATGCGGTCCTCGGATCCGTCGCCGGATCCGTCGCCGGTCGAAGGCCGCTCTTCTTCTGGGGAGTTGGAGTTGCCGATGGACACGAGGGCGCCTTTCGAGCGTGTAGCCACCTGCTGGCTGTCCAGTCTAGGGGGGGTACGAAAGGGTGGAGCAACCGGAGGGTGGACTTCCTACGCCATCCGAATGGCGACGGGACGCCCGGACCGGTGCGGCGGCCCGACCCCGCGCGTGGTGCCGCGCGGCCCCGCGCCGCCGCCCTGCTCAACTGGACGCGGGCCCGGGGGAAACGGTTGCCCGCCCATCCTTTGCGGCCAGGCTACCCGTCGGTCTCCCCGCGGATGACGGCGAGGACCCCGTCCAGCTCGTCGGCCTTGACCATGACGTCGCGGGCCTTCGAGCCCTCGCTGGGGCCCACGATCCCCCGTGATTCCATCAGGTCCATCAGCCGCCCGGCCTTGGCGAAGCCCACCCGCAGCTTGCGCTGGAGCATCGAGGTCGACCCGAACTGCGTGGAGACCACCAGCTCCGCCGCCTGGCACAGCAGGTCGAGGTCGTCGCCGATCTCCTCGTCGATCTCCTTCTTCTGCTTCTGCCCGACCGTGACGTCCTCCCGGAAGACGGGAGCCATCTGGTCCTTGCAGTGCTGCACGATCCCGGCGATCTCGTCCTCGGTGACGAAGGCGCCCTGGAGGCGGACGGGCTTGTTCGCCCCCATCGGCAGGAACAGCCCGTCACCCTTTCCGATGAGCTTCTCGGCGCCCGGCTGGTCGAGGATGACCCGGCTGTCCGCGAGCGAGGAGGTGGCGAAGGCGAGCCGCGAGGGCACGTTCGCCTTGATCAGGCCGGTCACCACGTCCACCGAGGGCCGCTGGGTCGCGAGCACCAGGTGGATGCCGGCCGCGCGGGCCAGCTGGGTGATGCGGACGATGGAGTCCTCCACGTCCCGGGGGGCCACCATCATCAGGTCGGCTAGCTCGTCGACGATCACCAGCAGGTACGGGTAGGGGCTGAGCTCGCGCTCGCTGCCCGGCGGCAGTTTGACCTTGCCCTCCCGGATCGCCTTGTTGAAGTCGTCGATGTGCCGGTAGCCGAAGGCGGCCAGGTCGTCGTAGCGCAGGTCCATCTCGCGCACGACCCACTGGAGCGCCTCGGCGGCCCGCTTCGGGTTGGTGATGATCGGCGTGATCAGGTGCGGGATGCCCTCGTACGCGGTCAGCTCGACCCGCTTGGGGTCGACCAGCACCATCCGTACGTCCTCCGGGGTGGCCCGGATCATGACGGAGGTGATCAGGCAGTTGATGCAGGAGGACTTGCCGGAGCCGGTCGCGCCGGCGACCAGCACGTGCGGCATCTTCGCCAGGTTGGCCATGACGTAGCCGCCCTCGACGTCCTTGCCGAGCGCGACGAGCATCGGGTGGTCGTCCTCGGCCGCGTCCGCGAGGCGCAGTACGTCGCCCAGGTTGACCATCTCGCGGTCGGTGTTCGGGATCTCGATGCCGACGGCCGACTTGCCCGGGATCGGGCTGATGATGCGCACGTCCGGGGAGGCCACGGCGTACGCGATGTTCTTGGCCAGCGCCGTGATCCGCTCGACCTTCACGGCGGGTCCGAGTTCCACCTCGTAGCGGGTGACCGTCGGGCCGCGGGTGAAGCCGGTGACCTTCGCGTCGACCTTGAACTCCGTGAAGACGTTCGTCAGCGAGGCGACGACCGCGTCATTGGCGGCGCTACGGGTCTTCCCCGGCCCGCCGCGCTCCAGCAGGTCCAGCGAGGGCAGGGCGTACGTGATGTCCCCGCGCAGCTGGAGCTGCTCGGCGCGGGGCGGCAGCGGCTGGTTCTGGGCCGGGGCCTTGGTCAGATCGGGCACCGACAGCGTCCCGGAGGCCGCGGCGGTGGTGGCGTGCGGCGCCGGCGCGGCGGGGGTCTGCGGGCCGGGAACCTGCGGGACGGGGGCCCTCGGGGCCTCCTCACGGGCGGGCGGCACCGGAGCGGTGACCTCCACGCCCCCGCGCTCGGCGGAGATGCCGTGCGTGAGGTCGGCGACCAGCGGGGAGGGCGGCATTCCGCCGTAGACCACCCCGTCCAGCGCGGCGGCGGCCGCCGCGGCCACGTCGACGGCGTCCATCTCCCGGTCCATGGCGGGCCGGGCCGAGGACCGCCGCGGGCGCCGCCGCCGGGACAGGGCCTCGTCCTCGGCGGCATCGGCGGGATCCCCGGAACCGGAGCCGGGCCCGGCGCCCGAGGCCGACCCGGTACGGGCCCGCCACTGCTCCGGATCGTGCCGTTCGGCGCCGCCGCTCTCGGACTCGTCCTCGTAGCCCTCGTCGTATTCGTTCGGCGCGACGATCCCGAGCCGGATGCCGAGGCGGCGCAGCCGCTGCGGGATGGCGTTCACCGGGGTCGCGGTGACGACCAGCAGCCCGAAGACGGTGAGCAGCACCAGCATCGGCACGGCCAGCGGCGCACCCATGGTGAAGATCAGCGGCTTCGAGGCGGCCCAGCCGACGAGCCCGCCCGCGTTCTGCATGGCGGTGGTGCCCTCGTCGCGCCCAGGGGCGCCGCAGGCGATGTGCACGAGCCCCAGCACCCCGATGACGAGGGCGGAGAGACCGATGCCGATGCGGCCGTTGGCGTCGGCCTGTTCGGGATGGCGGATGAAACGTACCGCCATGACGCCGAGCAGGATCGGCACGAGCAGGTCGAGGCGTCCGAAGGCGCCGGTGACCAGCATGGTGACCAGATCCCCGACCGGACCGTCCAGGTTCGACCAGGTTCCGGCGGCAACGATCAGCGCGAGGGCGAGCAGCAGCAGCGCGACGCCGTCCTTGCGGTGGGCGGGGTCGAGGTTCTTCGCACCCCGGCCGACCCCGCGGAAGACCGCGC
Organism: Streptomyces sp. NPDC060031; assembly: GCF_042736805.1. Classification (NCBI taxonomy): domain Bacteria; kingdom Bacillati; phylum Actinomycetota; class Actinomycetes; order Kitasatosporales; family Streptomycetaceae; genus Streptomyces; species Streptomyces sp. NPDC060031. The sequence continues at coordinate 10,346 of NZ_JBHWVM010000129.1, read as the reverse complement.
CGACCGCGTGCGCGCAGCCCAGCCACACGGCACGCACCAGCCGCAGCACGCCCCCCGTCGGGGACGGCGCGGGCTTCGGCGCGACCTTCTTGACGGGAGCGCGCCTGGCGGCCGCGGCCTTCTTCGCGGGAGGCTTGCGCGCGGCAGCCGCCTTCTTCGCCGGCGCCGGAGTACGGCCGGTGCGGCCCTTCGCGGTGCCCGCGGTGCTCTGGGAACCCTTACCGGACGTACTTGAGGCCATGGGCCCGAGGTTACCGGTGTCCACCCCGGTGGACACGCGTGCCCACCCCTTCACCCGTTCGTGTCGCCCCGCCCGTGCACAGCGTGACGGGTGCTGACGTACCGCCAGACCTGACGTGCCCCCAGCCGGGGCCGGGGGCACGCCTGAAGGGACCGGGGCAGCGCCGTGCGCGAGGCCTCAGCCTTGCGCGGGCAGCACGGGAGCGCCGCCGCCCGTCCCGGGCTCCAAGGCGTCGAGCGCCCGGCGCAGTCCGGTCAGCTTGCGCTCCAGATGGGCCGCGGTCGCCACCACCGCCGCGTCGGCCGAGTCCTCGCCGAGCTGCTTGGTCAGCGCCTCCGCCTGCTCCTCGACCGCCGCGAGCCGCGCGGAGAGCTCGGCCAGCAGGCCGGCCGTCTCCTTGCTGCCTTCGCCGTTGGCGCCGCCGCCCTCCAGCTGGAGCCGCAGCAGCGCCGCCTGCTCCCGCAGTTGGCAGTTCTTGGTGTACAGCTCGACGAAGACCGAGACCTTGGCCCGCAGCACCCACGGGTCGAAGGGCTTGGAGATGTAGTCCACCGCGCCCGCCGCGTACCCGCGGAAGGTGTGGTGCGGACCGTGGTTGATCGCGGTGAGGAAGATGATCGGGATGTCCCGGGTCCGCTCCCGCCGCTTGATGTGCGCGGCCGTCTCGAAACCGTCCATCCCCGGCATCTGCACATCCAGCAGGATGACCGCGAAATCGTCCGTCAGCAGCGCTTTGAGCGCTTCCTCCCCTGACGACGCCCGGACCAGTGTCTGATCGAGCGCGGAGAGGATGGCCTCCAGCGCCAGCAGATTCTCCGGCCGGTCGTCGACCAGGAGGATCTTGGCCTTCTGCACCATGCCCTGTCCTCCTCGCCCCGGCATGGGGCCTCCCCGGCTCCTGGCACCGGCCTGTACGCCGGGCCCCGCCCCAGAGGACGGCATCCTTGCGCCGTCCGTCCTTGTGCCGGTCATCGTAGCCCCAGTCCCGAGATCGCCACACCCTGTCACCAAGATGTCACTGTGCACGAAGCAGAAACGCGGTGGAAGAGCAGAAGGTTCCCCGCAGGGCCCCTCCGCAATCCCCCCGCACCGCCCTATCGGTGATCACTTTCGGCGCATGTGCCCCTCCATGACGGACAGCAGGTAGTCCGGATCGACCGGCTTGGTGACGTAGTCCGAGGCCCCGGACTCGATCGCCTTCTCCCGGTCCCCCTTCATCGCCTTCGCCGTCAGCGCGATGATCGGCAGTCCCTCGAACTGCGGCATCCGCCGGATCGCCGAGGTCGTCGCGTACCCGTCCATCTCCGGCATCATGATGTCCATCAGCACGACCGCCACGTCGTCGTGCTGCTCCAGCACCTCGATGCCCTCCCGCCCGTTCTCCGCGTAGAGCACCGCCAGCCCGTGCTGTTCCAGCACGCTGGTGAGCGCGAAGACGTTGCGTACGTCGTCGTCCACGATCAGTACCCGCTCGCCGTGGAAGTCGTACGTCCGCGGCACGATCGGCAGCGGGTCCTCCAGCCCCCACGCGTCCAATTCCGGCTGCCCGGGCGCCTCGGCCCGCGGCGTCGGATCGCTCAGCGCCTTGCGCCGCCGCCGGAACAGCGCCGACGACCCCTGCTCCGCACCCCGCTGGAGTGCGACCGGCTGGGAATCCGCGACCGGCGCCACCAGCCCCTGCCCCTGCTGGACCGCGGGCGCCACCGGGGCGGCCGGCAGCACGGGCCGCGCCTCCTCGGCGGACCTGCGGTACAGCTCCCCGCGCGCGCCGCCCGGCGTGGGCGGTGCGTACCCCTGCGGCGGCAGTTCGCTCGGGTGCAGCGGCAGGTACAGCGTGAAGGTCGACCCGCGGCCGGGCTCGCTCGCCGCGTGGATCTCCCCGCCCAGCAGCCGGGCGATCTCCCGGCTGATGGACAGGCCCAGACCCGTGCCGCCGTACTTGCGGCTGGTCGTGCCGTCGGCCTGCTTGAACGCCTCGAAGATCACCAGCATCTTGCTCGCGGCGATCCCGATCCCGGTGTCCGTCACCGAGAAGGCGATCAGGTCGGCATCCGCCTCGCGCAGCGAACCCGCCTCCAGCAACTGCTCCCGGATGGCCTGCGGCACATCGGCCCCGGCGGGCCGGATCACCAGCTCCACCGCCCCGCTGTCGGTGAACTTCACCGCGTTCGACAGCAGGTTGCGCAGCACCTGCAACAGCCGCTGCTCGTCCGTGTGCAGGGTCGCAGGCAGCTCCGGGGAGACCCGTACCGAGAAGTCCAGGCCCTTCTCCGCCGTCAGCGGCCGGAAGGTGGCCTCCACGTAGTCGACGAGCTGGACCAGCGCGATCCGCGTCGGCGAGACGTCCATCTTGCCGGCCTCGACCTTCGACAGGTCGAGGATGTCGTTGATCAGCTGGAGCAGGTCCGAACCCGCGCCGTGGATGGTCTCGGCGAACTCCACCTGCTTCGGCGAGAGGTTCCCGTCCGCGTTGTCGGCGAGCAGCTTGGCCAGGATCAGCAGCGAGTTGAGCGGGGTGCGCAGCTCGTGCGACATGTTCGCCAGGAACTCGCTCTTGTACCGCATCGAGACCGCGAGCTGCTCGGCGCGCTCCTCCAGGACCTGCCGGGCCTCCTCGATCTCGGTGTTCTTCACCTCGATGTCCCGGTTCTGCTGGGCCAGCAGCTCGGCCTTCTCCTCCAGCTCCGCGTTGGCGGCCTGGAGCGCCTTCTGCCTGTTCTCCAGCTCGTCGGAGCGCTCGCGCAACTGCTCGGTCATCTCCTGCGACTGCTTGAGCAGCATCTCCGTCTTGGAGTTGACGGAGATGGTGTTGACGCTCGTACCGATCATCTCGGCGATCTGGCTGAGGAAGTCCTTCTGGATCTGGGTGAAGGGCTGGAAGGACGCCAGCTCGATGACGCCGAGCACCTTCCCCTCGAACAGCACCGGCAGCACGATCACATGCGCCGGCGGCGCCTCCCCGAGCCCGGAGGAGATCTTCAGGTAGCCGGGCGGCGTGTTCTCGACGAGGATCGTCCGCTTCTCCTCGGCTACGGTCCCGATCAGCCCCTCCCCCGGCCGGAAGGAGGTGGGCATCTGACCACCGGCGTACGCGTAGTTCCCGCGCATCCGCAGCTCGTACGAGCCGTCCGCGCCCCCCTCCGTCCCGATCTCGTTGGTGCCGCCGGCCGGCAGCGCCAGGAAGAACGCGCCGTGCTGCGCCGACACCACCGGGGTGAGCTCGCTCATGATCAGCGAGGCCACGTCGTCGAGTTCGCGCCGGCCCTGCATCAGGGCCGAGATGCGGGCGAGGTTGCCCTTGAGCCAGTCCTGCTCCTTGTTGGCCAAGGTGGTGTCGCGCAGGTTGGCGATCATCGTGTTGATGTTGTCCTGGAGGACCTGGATCTCGCCCGCCGCGTCCACGTCGATCTTGAGATTGAGGTCGCCCCGGGTCACCGCCGTCGCCACGGCCGCGATGGCGCGCACCTGCCGGGTGAGGTTCCCGGCCATCTCGTTCACGGACTCCGTCAGGTCCCGCCAGGTCCCGTCGACGTCGCGCACCCGGGCCTGACCGCCCAGGATGCCCTCGGTGCCCACCTCGCGGGCCACCCGGGTCACCTGGTCGGCGAAGGAGGACAGCTGGTCGACCATCGTGTTGATCGTGGTCTTGAGCTCCAGGATCTCCCCGCGCGCGTCGATGTCGATCTTCTTGGTCATGTCGCCCTTGGCGATGGCGGTCGTGACCATGGCGATCTGCCGCACCTGGCCGGTGAGGTTGGAGGCCATGAAGTTCACCGAGTCGGTGAGGTCCTTCCACGTCCCGGAAACCCCCGGCACGTGCGCCTGGCCGCCCAGGCGGCCCTCCGTACCCACCTCACGGGCCACGCGCGTGACCTCGTCGGCGAAGGACGACAGCGTCTTCACCATCGTGTTGACGGTGTCCGCGAGCTGCGCGACCTCGCCGCGCGCCTCGACGGTGACCTTCTTCGTCAGGTCGCCGTTGGCGACCGCCGCCGAGACCTGGGAGATGTTGCGCACCTGCGACGTCAGGTTGTTGGCCATCAGGTTGACGTTGTCGGTCAGGTCCTTCCAGATGCCCGTGACCCCGCGCACCCGGGCCTGACCGCCCAGGATGCCCTCGGAACCCACCTCGCGGGCCACCCGCGTCACCTGCTCCGCGAAGGAGGACAGCTGGTCGACCATCGTGTTCACGGTGGTGACGAGTTCGAGGATCTCGCCCTTGGCGTCGACCGTGATCTTCTTCGAGAGATCGCCCATCGCGACCGCCGTCGTCACCTCGGCGATGTTGCGCACCTGCGACGTCAGGTTGTTCGCCATGAAGTTGACGGACTGGGTGAGGTCCTTCCAGGTGCCGGAGACGCCCTTCACCTCCGCCTGGCCGCCCAGGATGCCCTCGGTACCCACCTCGCGGGCCACGCGGGTCACCTGCTCCGCGAAGTTCGAGAGCTGGTCGACCATCGTGTTGAGGGTGTTCTTCAGCTCCAGGATCTCGCCGCGGGCGTCCACGTCGATCTTCTGCGACAGGTCACCGCGGGCCACGGCCGTGGCCACCTGAGCGATGTTGCGGACCTGCGAGGTCAGGTTCCCGGCCATGCCGTTCACCGAGTCCGTCAGGTCCCGCCACACCCCGGCCACGCCCGGCACCTGCGCCTGACCGCCGAGACGTCCTTCCGTACCCACGTCCCGGGCCACCCGGGTCACCTGCTCCGCGAAGGCGGACAACTGGTCGACCATCGTGTTGATGGTGTTCTTCAGCTCCAGGATCTCGCCGCGGGCGTCCACGTCGATCTTCTGGGAGAGGTCACCGCGCGCGACCGCCGTGGTCACCTGCGCGATCTGCCGCACCTGCGAGGTCAGGTTGCCGGCCATGAAGTTGACGGAGTCGGTGAGCTCCTTCCAGGTGCCCGAGACCCCCTCCACCCTGGCCTGGCCGCCCAGGCGGCCCTCCGTACCCACGTCCCGGGCCATCCGCGTGACCTGGTCGGCGAAGGACGACAGCTGGTCCACCATCGTGTTCACGGTGTTCTTCAGCTGGAGCATCTCGCCGGAGACGTCCACGGTGACCTTCTGCGACAGGTCGCCGTTGGCCACCGCCGTCGTCACCTGCGCGATGTTGCGGACCTGCCCGGTGAGGTTGCGGAAGGCGGTGTTCACCGAGTCGGTGAGGTCCTTCCACGTCCCCGCGGCCCCCGGCACCTGCGCCTGGCCGCCCAGTTCACCCTCGACGCCGACCTCACGGGCCACGCGCGTCACTTCCGCACCGAAGGACTGGAGCTGGTCCACCATCGTGTTGACGGTGTTCTTCAACTCCAGCATCTCGCCGGCCACATTGACGGTGACCTTCTGCGACAGGTCGCCGTTGGCCACCGCCGTCGTCACCTGCGCGATGTCCCGCACCTGCGTGGTCAGATTGCGGAAGACCGTGTTCACCGAGTCGGTGAGGTCCTTCCACGTCCCGGCCGCCCCCGGCACCTGCGCCTGGCCGCCGAGCAGGCCCTTCGCACCGACCTCGCTGGCCACGCGCGTGACCTCGTCCGCGAAGGTCCGTAGCGTCTCGGTCATCTGGTTGATCGTTTCGGCCAGCTGGGCGACCTCGCCGCGCGCGCTCACCCGGACCTTCTGCGACAGGTCACCGTTCGCGACGGCCGTCGTGACCTGCGCGATCCCGCGCACCTGGGCCGTCAGGTTGCCCGCCATCGTGTTGACGGAGTCGGTCAGGTCCTTCCACACGCCCGCGACCCCGGGCACCTTCGCCTGACCGCCCAGCTCACCCTCGGTACCCACCTCGCGGGCGACCCGGGTCACCTCGGAGGAGAACGAGGACAGCTGGTCCACCATCGTGTTGACGGTGTTCTTCAGCTGGAGCATCTCTCCGGCCACGTGCACCGTGACCTTGCGCGACAGATCGCCCTTCGCCACCGCCGTCGTGACGAGAGCGATATCACGCACCTGAGCGGTGAGCCGGTACGCCATCGTGTTGACGGAGTCGGTCAGATCCTTCCAAGAACCCGACATTCCGCGCACCTGGGCCTGGCCGCCGAGCTTGCCCTCGGTGCCCACCTCCAGCGCCACCCGCGTCACCTCGTCGGTGAACGCCGACAGCTGGTCGACCAGGTTGTTGACCGTCCGCCCGACCTTCAGGAACTCCCCGCGCAGCGGATGCCCGGCCCCGTCGGCGGTCTGCGTCCGCAGGTCCATCCGCTGGTCCAGGTCACCCTCGGCCACCGCCGACAGCACCCGGCCCACCTCGGACACCGGCCGGGCCAGATCGTCCACCAACTGGTTCGAGGCATCGATCGCGGCCGCCCAGGAACCCTCACAGGCACCCGTTTCCAGCCGTTCGCTCAGCTTCCCCTCCCGGCCCACCATCCGCCGGACCCGGGACAGCTCCCCGGTCAGGTGCAGATTGCGGTCGGCGACCTCGTTGTAGACGGCGGCGATCTCCGCCATCACGCCCTCGCCGGACACCGTCAGCCGCTTGCGGAAGTTGCCGTCCCGCATCGACACCAGGGCCGTGAGCAGCCGGTTCAGAGCGGCAGTATCGACTTCCGTCGTGCCGCTCCGCCGGGAACGTCCGCCCTTGGGGCGCGTTCCCGTACGCCGCACCGCCGCGCCAGACTCCACCGTGTCCCTCCCGAAAGGGTCGACCGTTGTACCACCGGACATCGAATGTTCCTGCCCGGCTCTTCAAGCCTGCCCAGTGTTTCACCCCGGCCGAACCCGGCCATAACACTTCGGCACCATCGCACACCGCCCGCACCCTGTGGGTGGAATCCCCGACGACGGCACCATGCCGCCCGCGAAGGTAAGTAACCTGGCACCCGATGTCCAACCGCGTCGAAGGAGACTTGTGATCACGGCACGGGCGGCTGCCAGCTTCGATCCACTAGGGCGCTCCGTCGCCGCTGCCCGCGCGTTCGTCCGCGACACCCTGCAGGGCTGGGGCTTCGCGGACATCGTCGACGACGCCGTAGTCCTCACCAGCGAGCTCGTCACCAACGCCGTGGTCCACGCCGGCACCCGCGCCGAGGTCCTGTGCCTGCGCTCCGGCGACGGGGTCCGCGTCGAGGTCGCCGACCGCTACCCCGAGCGCGAGCTCCCCCTCCAGCACCCCGGGGAGCGCCCGTACGCCGATCCCGACCGCGAGAACGGCCGCGGGCTGATGCTCTGCGCCGCCCTCGCCACCCGCTGGGGCGTCGAATACACCGCCACCCACAAACACGTGTGGTTCCGGCTCGACCTCCCGGACCGTCCGGTCGGTACCCGCTCCGCCGGCCCCGTCGTCCCCGACCAGCTGCTCCCGCTCGCCGACAGCCGGGTCCGCGTCGCCGTCCTCCAGATCGACGCCACCGACAGCGTCTCCGCCTGGAACGACGACGCCGAGATCATCTTCGGCCACCCCGCCTCCAAGGCCGTCGGCCGCCCCCTCTCCGAGCTCGCCGCCTGGCCGCAGACCCCCGGCACCGGCACCGGCATCGCCGAGGCCCTGCGCCTGTCCCGCTGGGAGGGCAGCTACGGCATCCGCGGAGCCGACGGCCGGGTCATCCCCGTTTACGCGTCCCACCTCCGGGTACGCGATGCCCATGGCGAGCCCTCCACCGTCTGCCTCCTCGTCCACGACGACGAGCGCGCCCTGCTCCAGACCCCCGTACGGGTACCCGTGGCGGACAACGGCCAGCTCACCGAACCGCGCGCCGCGGACCCCTTCGAGATCTTCATCGGCTCCCCCGCCCCCGACGACCTCGACGGGCTCCTCCAGCGCACCGTCGAACGCGCCCGCGACCTCCTCGACGCCGACGCCGCCTTCCTGCTCCTCGCCACCGACGACGAGACCGAGCTCGAGGTCCGCGCCACCACCGGCCTGCCCTCCACCCGCCAGCGCTTCGCCCGGGTCCCCGTCGAAGCCGGCACCAACCGGTACGGCTCCGCCCGCATGCCCGCCGTCCACGACGACCTCGCAGCCGTCCCCGGTGCCGTCCCGCTCCTGGAAGCCACCGGCATGCGCTCCGTGGTCACCGTCCCGCTCAAGGTCGAAGGGCGCCTGACCGGATCCCTCGGCGTCGCCGCGGAAGTACCCGGCCGCTACAACAACGACGAGGCCCTGCGCCTCCAGTTCGCCGCCGACCGCATCGCCCTCGCCGTGGAATCCGCCCGCCTGGGCGAGTTGGAGCGACTGCGCCGCGGCTCCCTCTCCTTCCTCGTCGAAGCCTCCGACCTGCTCGCCGGCACCCTCGACCGGGACCAGACCCTGGCCCTCATGGCCCAGATGACCGTCCCGACCCTGGCCACCTGGTGCGCGGTCTACACGATCGCCGACCAGTCCTCCGACCCTTACCTCTCGTACGTGCTCCACGAGGACGAGGAGCGCATCGACGGACTCAAGGACCTGCTCTCGCGGGTCAGTCCGCCCGAACCGGTCCGCGAGGCCGGCGCCCGCCCGTGGGCCGAGACCGCCCTCGCCGTCGGCGGCGAGACCGTCGTCCTTCCCCTGCTGGCCCGCAACCGCGTGATCGGCATGCTCACGCTGGGCAAGCCGAGCGAGGAGCACTTCCGCCAGGAGATCCTCGAACTGGCCGAGGACCTCTCCCGCCGCGCCGCCCTCGCCCTCGACAACGCCCGTCTCTACTCCGAGCGCACCGCCATCAGCCGCTCCCTCCAGCGCAGCCTCCTGCCGCCCGGCTCCCCCGCCATCCCCGGCATGGAGGTCGAAGTCATCTACCGCGCGGCCGGGGAGGGCAACGAGGTGGGCGGCGACTTCTACGACGTCTTCCCGATCCGCGACGGCGCGTACGGCTTCGCCATCGGAGACGTCTGCGGTACGGGCCCCGAGGCGGCCGCCGTCACCGGCCTGGCCCGGCACGCCCTGCGGCTGCTGGCCCGCGAGGGCCTGGGCGGCCCGGCCGTGCTGGAGCGCCTGAACGCGGCCATCCTCGACGAGGGCGCCCGCAGCCGCTTCCTCACCCTCCTCTACGGCGAGCTCCACCCCCAGCCCGACGGCGGCGCCCTGATGAAGGTCGTCTGCGCCGGCCACCCGCTCCCCCTGCGCCTGCGCCCCGACGGCCAGGTCACCGCGGCCGCCGACCCCCAGCCGCTGCTCGGCGTCCTGGAGGACCTGGAGCTCTACGAGCAGACCCTCACCCTGGAGCCGGGCGACGTCCTGCTCTGCGTCACGGACGGCGTCACCGAACGCCGCGAGGGCACCCGCATGCTCGGCGACGACGGCCTCGCCGAGCTCCTCACCACGTGCACGGGACTCACCGCGGGCGCCGTGGCCTCCCGCGTCCTGCGTGCGGTGGAGCGCTTCGCCGCCGAGCCGGCCTCGGACGACATGGCCATCCTTGCCTTCCGCGTCCCGGAACAGCGCACGGGCGACTGAGCCGCCCGGTCCTACACGTAGTCGGCGGTGGAACGGACGGCCCCGAACCGGGGGAAGACCCGTTCCACCGCGAAGGCGTGCTCGTCCGCCGCGAATCCCGACATGGCGTCCTCGACGAACTCGATGTCGTACCCGTGGTCCGAAGCCGCCCGCGCCGTGGACTCCACTCCCATGGTGGTCACCAGACCGGCCATGACCACGGTGTCCACGCCCCGCGCCCGCAACTGCTCGTCCAGGGCGGTGCCGTGGAAGGCGCCCACGGTCCGCTTGACGATCTCGACGTCACCGGCCTGCAGCAGCCCGTCCACGTGCCCGCTCCCCGGCGGCTGCTCATCGACGTTCGGCCGCTCCACCCGAACCACCACCACCGGCAGACCCTTCGCCCGGAACGCCTCGGCGAGCCGCCGGCAGCGCCCCTCGACCTCCGTGCCGGAGTGCGGCGCGAGCGGCAACGCGACGATGCGGGGCATCAGATCGATCAGAATCAGCGCGGCTGTCATACGGTCATTATGAACGCAAAAAAGGCCCCCGCCTGATGGCGGGGGCCTTCTTTGATGGAGCCCTTTAACGGAATCGAACCGTTGACCTTCTCCTTACCATGGAGACGCTCTACCGACTGAGCTAAAAGGGCGGGTTGTTCGGCGGCGTCCTACTCTCCCACAGGGTCCCCCCTGCAGTACCATCGGCGCTGAAAGGCTTAGCTTCCGGGTTCGAAATGTAACCGGGCGT
>NZ_JBHWVM010000128.1:0-18555 GCF_042736805.1 Streptomyces sp. NPDC060031 | reverse complement strand
GCCCCACTCGCGCACGCCAGCACGATGCGAGCACGCTCCGCGAACCGTGGTGCCACCGCCCCACTCGCCCAACGAGACAACTCAGCGCGTTCCTCGTCGGACAGGCGGACTTCAACGGCACGAGGACCCGGCGACATGACAACAGGCTACAGACTTAACCACCGGATTCTGGCGCATCACACTAGCCTCGCCGTTTCGGTTGGGGTGATGAGACGTCGCTGATCGTCTGCTGCCAGGTGGGCGAGGTGACTTCGTTACTTGAGCATGGCGGAGTCCCGGCGCGGGGGTCGGGTTCTCCAAGGTCTTTCGGGTCGTGGGCGGTCAAGGGTTTACTGGTCAGCCGGCGCGACGGCATTCTCCTGCCAGCTCGGCCGCGAACTGCGGATAGCGGGATCCACCCGTCTCACGACATGTCAGCCAGAACATCAAGAGGGAGTAACAGAGACGCAATGCGGGACATGTCGAAGAAGATGCCGACACGGCGCCGCGCGGTGGCGGCCATAGCGGCGCTGATAATTGCCACCGGCTGTACCGCTGAGCCTTCGGCGCCGGGATCCGCGATGTCACCCGACGCCCGCGAATACCTCATCACCGCGCTGGACGTCATGGAGGGAAACTCGCTGTACAAGAGTGACCTTGACTGGTCGACGATACGCCAGAACGCCTTCACCCGCGGCGCGAAAGCGCGCACACAGGCCGAGACCTATGGGGCCGTTCGCGAAGCACTCCGGAACTTGGGCGACCAGCACAGCCAGTTCATGACCCCGGAGGAGGCCAAGGCGGCTCTGAGCCCTTCATCGGAGAACTCCGTACTGCCTGAAGGCCGGCTGCTGCCTGGAGGCATCGGCTACCTTGTGCTGCCCTCGGTCGCGTCCGACAAGGCCGCCGCGGCCTACGTCCGCCACGCCCGGACAGTCGTACAGGACATGGACCGGCAGGGAGCCCGCGGCTGGATCGTTGACCTGCGCAGCAACACGGGTGGCGACATGTGGGGACCACTGGCCTCAGTCGGACGCCTCCTGAACGACGGTGACATCGGCACGTTCGTAGAGTCCGACGGCAAGCGGACTGCCTGGACACTCCAGGATGGAACACCGAAGGCGTACCGCGACACCTGGGGCCCCTACGAACCATTGACACATCCGGATCCGCCAGTTGCCGTGCTCACCAGCAAGCGCACCGCCAGTGCGGCCGAGGCCGTAACGATCGCCTTCCGCGGACAGCCACGTACGCGAAGTTTCGGCCAACCCACACGCGGTGTTCCCACAGCCAACGACTCCCACCGTCTCGCCGACGGCGCGATGATCATCGTTACCCAGGCCAGAGAAGCAGATCGGACCGGCCGGATCTACGAGGGCCCGATCCCACCCGACGAAGAGCTCCCAGACGATACGCGAAACCCCGGCAACAGCCAGGACAGCACCATGGAAGCTGCGATCCGCTGGATGAGTACTCAGCGACCGAGTCTCGACATCGCCACTCTTCCATGATCATCACGTGGGGCCCTTGGAACTATGGTCCCGAAACGGCCACTCAACCTTCCCTGAGACAGGTCACCGGCGGACGTGTTGCAGGTCACATCGGCGCTGTCCCGTCTCAGCCGATCCGGTCCCGGTCTCAAATGATCTGGTTCGATTCGTTCGACGTCGCAGTCGATCTGGTCCGCTGGAACGCCGTTGTCTCCGGTCAAGGGCACGATGACGCGTTCTCAGATCACCCTACGGGCGCGCGGCGAGTTGCCTAGAGTGCTGCGCATGACACAGATCGTGGTCCTTCCTCATCCCACCTACTGTCCTGGAGGCGTGGTCATCGAGGCCCCCCGAGGCCAAAGCATCTGCGACGCGTTGCTGGATCACGACATCGAAATCGAGCACGCCTGCGAGAAGTCGTGCGCCTGCACCACGTGTCATGTCCTGGTACGTGAGGGTTTCGCCTCGCTGGGCGAGCTCGCCGACAAGGAAGAGGACCTGCTCGACATGGCCTGGGGGCTGGAGGCGCAGTCGCGGCTCGCGTGCCAGGCCATGATCGGTGAGGAGGACCTGGTCGTCGAGATCCCCAAGTACACGGTCAACCATGCCTCGGAGAACCACCCCAAGTAGTCAGTCGCGCCTTGGTCCGTCCGTCTCGGGCACCGCAACAGCCCCGCCCGGATGGCTCTCGCTCGGCATCACGCCCCAACAGCTTCGTGTATTCCCTGATGCCGGAAGCCGATGCAGTTGCCGACGGCATCCACCGCCCAGAGTTGGTACCGCCCAGATCCGCCTCCGCCGCGGCCCAGATCCACTGAGATGGCGACCCGTATCCACGCCTGCGGGACCAGGTCAACTGAGATGTCCGGCATCCTGGCGTCTCAGCCGATCTGGTCGCCGCAGCTCACAACCTTGCTCACGGACCAGATCATTTGAGACGGGACAGCGGCCCGGCTGTACCCGTCCGGCGTTGTGTGCGGGTCGGGAGGCGGGGTGGGCGGCAAGCTGGGCGTGGGGGGCTGGTACGTGGGTGGAGGTGTGCGGACGTGGTGCTGAGGCCTCCGGTCGCGCCGATGCTGGCGAAGGCCGCCGAGACGATCCCGGCCGTGCCCCGGTCCGGTCCGGGCCTGGCTTTTGAGCAGAAGCTATGGACAGGGTTGTGGGCTGTCCGTTGTCTCTTGTGGCCGTGGCTGATGCCGGGGCTATCGGGCGAGGTGCCCCCGCTTATGTACCTTGCTGGGATCTTCTTCGCAGGTCGGCATCACGCCTATATGACGGGGGGCTGTGGCGGGTCCTTACTCGTGCGCGGTGTGTCCTGTCCGGCCGTTCAGGGTGTTTCGTGCGGGGGTGTGGACGACGGGGTGGGGGTCGTCAGCCGCTTGCCGTAGGGCTGGTTCGGCTGCGGGGCCGAGGATGCGGACGACGTTGTCCAGGGCACCTGCGCGGACGGCGGGGGCGGGGTGGGTGGTGGTGAGGTGTTCGAGGAGCGGGGCGGTGCGCTGGTCGCCGAGGTGGCCGGCGAGGTCACAGAGGATCTGGTGGCTGCGGGCCGTGGAGCTCGGCGTGCTGCGGGTGAGGCGCTGGCGGTCGGTGTCGAAGAACCGCTGCTCCGCATACGGGTTGTCGCGGTGGTGGATGAGGAGGTTGAGGGAGACGGAGAGGGCAGGCGGGTGGTGCTGGGTGTGGATGTCGCGGCTGGCCCGGTAGAACATGACCTTCCCCGGCGGGAGCTCGGTGTGTTCGAGCAGCCGGAGTTCGACCCGCTCGTCCACCTGCCCGGTGACCTGGTGGGGGTCGTATTCCCAGATGGTGGTCGCGTAGCCGGGGCCGAGGTGGCCGACGGTGAGGAACGAGAAGGGGTGGTCGTGGGGCAGCTCGTAGGAGTGGAGCGACTGTTCCTGCTGCAGTTGCATGCCGGTGGGGGGAAGCCAGATGTTCGCCCTGACGGTGAAGCTGTCGCCACGTCCGAGGAGCAGCGCCGGCCCCATGTAGGGGTTGCCGTTCTGCCAGGAGGCAAGATCGGCGAGCTCTCGGTTCAGGTGGTCCACCAGCAGGTCTGGGTCGCTGCTCAGTGCGCGCAGGGCGTCGGCCGAGCCGAGGACGGAGTCGGTGTCGCCCGTGTCGACGGTCGCTTGGATGTGGTCGAGGTAGTCGGCCAGGCCGATGCTCGGCTGCCGCTCGCCAGCGAGGGTGTAGGCCACGAACGGGGTCCTCTCAGACGGTCCACACAGGCCGGGGGGCGGCTACCGGGGGAATGCCGAGGGCGGCGGCCGCGGTAGCCCTGATCTCGGGGTGCGGATCGCGTGCGGCGGCTTCCCGCAGACGGATGGTGCCCGCTTGGCGGTCGATGCGGAACAGGGCGCGGATGGCTTCCCAGCGCACCTGGTGCTGCGGATGGGCGGCGAGGTCTTCGAGGCGGGGCACGGAGGTGGCCCTGCCGGCGGCGCCGAGGAGGCGGATGGCGTAGGTGAGCCGGGTCGCGGTGAGATCCGCGCTGATGACCTGCACAGGGCGCAGCGTGGCGCGGTCGTAGGCGAAGCGGTACGGCAAGACCGGCGGCGTGGCGAGCAGTAGGTGCGGGTACGGGGCTGCGGGCTCGGTGAAGACTCCCAGGTGCTGTTCGGCGTGCAGGGCAAGTACGTGGCCCTTGGCCACCTGGTAGGTGCCGAGTGGGGTGAGTGCCTGGTGGTCGAGGGCATCGGGGCGTGCGTGGCGCGGCCGGGTGTAGACCTCCAGACCGGCTGGCTCCACACCGAGGGGGGCGATCAGGCAGTGGGCGGCAGCACTGACCAGCAGACCCGACTGGACGGGCGCGGGCCACGCCCTCAGGGTGAGGGACCAGCCCGGCTCTTGGGCGACAACAATGCCCGCGTCGGCGGCACCGGCAACACCCTGGTCCGGATGCCGGCACACCTCGCCGAGCAGCTGCCGCACATGGCCGTCAGCCCATCCCGAGGCTGCGAGAACACCAAGCGCCGCCTGCGCGGTGAAGAACCCCTCAACCTCCCCAGCCGTAAGGTGCCTGCCCATCTGGTCGACGAACTCGCCCAGATGGGCAGACACCTGACCGCTGTCAACCCTCAAACTCATCCGTGTGGCCCGCCGAAAAGGTTTTGAAGGATGGAAAGGTCGGTGTTGCCGCCGATGAGGATGGGGCTGGCCTCGGTGATGCTGTCCAGACCGGTGGCGGCCCCACTGGCCGCCACCTGGTTCCCCAGCTCGGGCAGCTCGTCACCCACGACCGGCTGCGCCGTCGCGCCGGCGTCCTGCGCAACCCCGACAAGCGCCGGCGCCAGCGCTCCAACCTCCGCGGCCTGCGCGCCACCGATACCGCCTCCCAGTGCCGCTGCCACGGTGCCCGCCACGACCAGTCCGTGCCGCAGTCGCTCGTTCTTGATCATCCTTGCTCCCAACATTTCAGAAGGCATTTCGTCGTACCGACCGCTCAAGTCGTCACTGCCTCAACGAGCAAGCCTCAGAGAGGAGGTTGCCGTACTGGACGGGTGCACCAGTACGGAGGAATCGAAGGAGTGCACTCGCATCCCGTGATCAACATGCTGTAGGCCGATGGCCCGTGGACAGCTCGACAGTGCATAACAGAAGTTCGACGGCCACCGCGCGATCCTCTTCACCCCCGCCAGTTCGGGCGGCCGGCTGCTCCTGCAGACTCGGCGCGGGCTCTCTCGTCCAGGACCGGTTCCCTGACCTGGTCGCGGCCGCCGAGTAACTGCCCGAGGGCCTGGTCCTCGATGGCGAGCTCGTCGTCTGGGGCACCGCAGCCGGCCGGCTGTCCTTCGAAGCCCCTCCAGCGCCGGGCCGCCGCCCGCGGCCGCACCGCCACCGCGCTCGCCGCGAAGGCCCCCGCGTTCTTCATCGCCTTCGACGCCCTGCAGATCGACGGCATCGAGCTGCTGGCCCTGCCCTACGCCGAGCGCCGCCGACGCCTGGAGGTCCTCTTCGCGGCCCGCGCACTGACCGCCCCGTGGACGCTGTGCCCTATGACCACCGACCCGGACGAGGCCAGGGAGTGGCTGGAGGACTGGACGGACGTCTCCGGCGTCGAGGGTCTGGCCGCCAATTCCCTATTGGACCGGCGTGTTGAAGCTGATCAAGGGGGGTTGTTTGAGTATGGACTGGCGTGTGTTCTGAGGTGTCTCAGGACGCACGGCGCGATGCCGGAGCGGTCGGGCCCGGTGGGGGCTTCTCAGCCCGAGTCCCCTCTGGCTGGCCAGCGCTTGTAGCGGTAGCAGTAGCTGCCGGACGTGGTGCTGAACGTTGAACGGACGGTCACGTTGAACGGTGGCAGGGTGGCATTCACGCTGCTGCTGTAGGTGTTGGCCAGGTTGGGGTTTCGCTTCTGCCATTCCCACCACAGCAGGTCGGTGAAGCACGCGATGACCCAGAAGAGCGGGTCGTTCGGCGCGGCCGTGGACGACAGGTCGCCGTCTTTCCCACCGATCGCTTGGAGCACTGTGTTGAATGTCTGCTCCAGGGCCACCCTGAACTGGTCATAACTCCCGCGGTGGCTGTTAAGGAGGTTTTCGACGTCCGTCGGGCTGGGCAGAGCGGGGACACTTTTTCCTCTGCGGCGCAGGGTGTGGCTTCGGGGGATGGTGCACTTCCAGTGGGCGAAGGTTCCGTCGACTACGGTGCCGTCGCCGGGCCGGCGGGTGCCCCCGAAGTAGGAGGCGCTCACCACCGGCGGCTGTCCTGGGGACTCGGAGTCCTTGGTCCAGTCCCAGTAGGGCAGGCGAACCGACGGGTCGACCCTCCGAAGGTCCAGCTCGAAGAGGTACAAGTAATGGCGGAGCCAGGGAAGGAAAGCCGCCACCCCAGCCCTTTCCGCCGGGTTGTTGTAGTAGACGGCGACTGTCTTGTTGTAGTGGCTGTTCTCGACGCCACCGTTGTATAGCGTCTTGACCGCGTTGGCGAAGCGATTCCACTGATCGGCACTCAGTTCGCGTACTTCGGGTCGCACGGTCGGGTTCGAGCACTGCGCGTATGCGTCTGTTGCGGGAAGAAGCCCCAGTGTGGTGCCTGCTGCCAGTGCTCCTCCCAGTTTCAGCACGCCGCGTCTGTCGATGGCTGGTGTCATGGCTTTCCTGACCGTTAGGCGCCGGCGATCCCGGCGGTCCACACGATCAACGACGCAGAGGAGGGCGCGTTGCGCAGTGCAGTGATGTTGCGTCCTGACCCCTCGCCGTCTTGCCGATCCGGACGGCGCCCTGTCTTGCGGCGGGCCGCGTCGGGGGCGACGTACAGGGCGCCAGGTCGGAGACCCCGCCATGTCCGGGGACCCCGGTCGAGGCCCGCGGGAGCGGTGCCCGTCCAGCCGATGGAGCAGGTCACCGACGGGTCGCCCCCGCAATGCGTGCGGGCGATGAGCCCCCCCGCGCACGACGGCACGGCTCGTCGAGGGTGATGGCGCGCCCGTCCCCGCCGAGTGCCCGCCCGACGGTGCGCCTGGCGTGGCGGCGGGCGGCGGCCTGGTCGAGCACGCGCACCGATACGGCCGTGAACAGGTCCCCGGGGCTCCTCGCCCAGTAGGCCGCCTTCAATTCAGACGGCGGGCCGGCTGGCGGCGATGCGGGGACTGGCAACCCGAGGGGACGAGAGGGAGGTTCCGGGGTGCGTAGCGCAGTTCGGGGCAGATCCTGCCGCAGCAGCAGCCGGGATGGCTCGCCGGGGATCGAAGGAGACCTGGAACATGTGGGGCCAGAGTTTGCCGGTGAGCAGGAATGTGTTGGTTCCCGGTACGGCGGCGATGCCGTTCAGTTGCTGGTCTTCGCGGCGTTCGGATGCGGCAAGAAGCCCGGTGGCGTCGATGTCCGCGGTGACGGTACCGGTGCGCGGGTCGATGCGCAGGATCGTGTCCGTCATGTGCACGTTGGCGTAGATGGAGCCGTCGGGCGCGCATTCCAGTTCGTTGAGCTGAGTAGCGGGCGCGCCGTCCTGGCGCACGTTGATACCGCCCGTCGCCGTGAACGTGTCGGGGTCGCGGAAGGTGAGCCGGTCGCTGCCGTCACTCATCACCAGCCGTTCCCGCCCGGCGATGCGCTGGTGACACAGGCCCCAGCCCTCGCCCCGGAAGCTGACTCGGCGACGCTCCAGCAGTGTGACGGGATCGCGTTCGATGGCGATGCCGTCATCCCAGGTGAGCTGCCACAGTTTGGCGCGGGACAGTGTGATGCCCTCGCCGAAGTACGGCGCCGGCAGGTCAACGCGTCGGGAGGGCGGCTTGCCTGGCAGTCCGGCACGCACCGAGGACTCGCCGACCAGCCCCGTGCTCTCGTAGAGGGTCGCGCCGCGGAACTCCAGACCCTGGGTGAACGCTCGGGGATCGTGGGGGAGGGTGTCACGCACAATCGCCCGCAGGAACTGAATGCGAGGGCCGGCGGCGGCATGGACGGGCGTGGCCGCCATCGCCCGTCCACCGGCCGTCATGCGGCCAAGGCCGGCAGGCGCAGGGGTCGTGTGCGCGGCATTGTTGTAGCGGACGGCGCCCCCCGGTTCGGCTGGGCCGGGGAGCAGTGCCCCTCCGACGGCCGCCGCCACCAGCGCCCGTGTGTGCTTGCCCGGTCCGGCCCGCCGCCGGCCCGTGACGGTCGTCCGGCCGGCCCCTGAGAGCCACGACAGTGCCGACAGCCTCCTACGCATGATCCTCGATGCCGCCTGGGCCGCGGCCGCTGTTCCCTCGAGCACTGAAATCTCCCGTTCTGATGCGTCACACAAGTGCTCCGCACAGCTGAGACCGGACCCCGTGCAGGAGCCGCTGTGGATGCACAGCCGGCGCCCGCCCTCGACATGCCCTGTCGGCGGCAGGTCCTGTCCAGGCCCGTGGACACAACGAGCAGTGACACCACGAGTCACCGATCGTCGGCCGACTAGCAGAGCCGCTGACCCCACCACTTCGAGCCCTGACCGCGGACCTGGTCATCGGCCCGGACCTCAGCAGGCACCAGTGGAAGGACCCGGACGAGTACCAGCGCGTACGGCGGCTCGGCATCGACACCGACGCCGAGTTGTCGCTGCCGAGGAGATGCCCGAACTGTGACGTTCCACTGCAAGGCCGTTCCTTCCTATAGCGGCAGGTACAGGGTGCGGTGGGGGGTGAGGATGACGGTGGCGTCGGTCAGGCCGTTCCAGTTGTGGCCGCGGCCGTTGTAGCGGGGGGTGAGGTAGGACCATTCGAGGTTTCCGGCGATCATCGTTTCGAGTGCGTCGAGGTAGGCGCGGAGGCTGCTGGTCTGGCCTGCCGTGCCCGCCCGCAGTGTGGTGGTGAGGTCGTCGAATTCGGCTTCGACGCGGTGGACGGTCGCGGCGATGCGGTCGACGGCGGCTTGGAGGTTGCCGCCGTTGTCGGCGAGCGCGAGCTTGATCTCGTTCATGGTGTCGCCGCTGTAGAGCTCCTTGCGGTAGGAGAAGACGTCGTTGACGCCGATCCAGTGGCGTGCGACCAGCATGTTCAGGCGCCGTAGCTCCGGCAGCTCCTCCAGGCGGTCGGTCAGGTCGGTGCCGAGGGCGAATTCGAGGAGGGGGAAGCAGCATTCCCCGATCGACCGGTGGCGATGGCTTTCGTATGTGGGCAGGTCCAATACCGCACGGCTGTCGATGAGGCCCCGCTCTGCGTGGCAGGCGTGGAGGAACTCGTGCAGGGTCCGCGCGTAGCGCTGCCAGAGCGGTGCGGGCGCGAGGGGCAGAGTCTGCTCGCGCAGCTTCCGGAAGGCGCGCGTGAAGGCGGTATCCAGTTGCGGGGGCCCACCGTCGATGACGGCCGACAGGTCATGGATGCCCAGCTGCCGGATCCTCGATGCCGGGGCGTGGGCGAGGACGTCGTCGATGGCGAACAGGACGTCGATCCACGCACAGACCAGCTCGATGCGGTCTTCGCGGGCGTCGGCGTAGGCGAGCAGGTTCCACAGACTGGTGCGATGTTCCAGGAACATCTCCAGTTCCTCCTGGCTGGTGAAGGCGTCACGGAGAAGCGCGCTCAGGCGGTCCGCGCAGCGCCGCTCCAAGCTCTCGAGGCCGTGGCGGCGCCTGGCAGGCGCGAACCGGGGGAAGAGCGGCATCCGGAACCTCGGGTAGCTCTCGCCTGACCCTGTACTGCCGCCTGGCGGGGCCGGGACGGGAGCGCCGTCTTCAAAGTGGTCGGCCACCCTCATCGCTGGTCTCCCACCGCCCGGGGCCCGCCTGACAAGGCTGTGCGGCGGGCGAGGAGGAGGGGGCCGGCTTTGGGGGTGAGGAGGAAACGGGGCAGCGGCTGCAGCGGCGCGGCGCCGGCGTTGCGTAATTGCCAGTGGCTGCTGATCGAAGCGAGAGCGAGGACAGCCTCGGTCATGCCGTACTGCTCACCCAGGCACTTCCGGCGCCCGCCGCCGAAGGCCGTGAACGCCTGGCGCTGGGCCGCGGTGACGCGTTCGGGAAGCCACCGGTCCGGATCGAAGACCTCGGGATCGCCGAAGACGGCCGGGTCGCGTTGCAGGGCGTAGGGGGAGACGATCACATCCGCGCCCGCGGGAACACTGAACCCCGCGAGCACGGCCTGTTCGAGGGTGGTGCGGGAGAGCATCCAGGTGGGCGGCCACAGCCGCAGCACCTCGAGGAGGACCTGCCGGGTGTAGGGCAGGCGCGAAATGTCGGCGAAGACGGGAGTACGGCCGGCGAGCTCGCAGTCCAGCTCGGCCCACAGCCGGTACTCCACGTCCGGGCGTGCGGCCAGGGCGTGCAGGGTCCAGGCGAGCAGGGAAGCGGTGGTCTCCACGCCCGCGGCCAGCACCGACAGAACCTGATCACGGACCTCGCTGTCGTCAAGGGGGCGGCCATCGTCGTCGCGGGCGGCCATGACCAGGGACAGCAGGTCGTCACCCGGCGCCTTCCCGGCCCGGTACTGCCCGATCACCTCAGCAACGGCCCGCTCCAGGCGGGCCTGTGCCTGCTGGAAACGGCGGTTGGCCGGCAGCGGGAGCCGGTGCAGCAACGGCCAGGGCACCAACATCTGCCGGAACATGCCCTCCAGCAGCACCGGCAGCGCCCCGCCCATGGTCTCTGCCGCCTCCCGGCCGGCCGGGGCCGCGATCAGGGTGCGTGCCACCACGCGGGCCGCCAGCCCATACATGCTGGCCTCCACATCAAGCCGCTCACCCTCCCGCCACCCGTCGACCACCTGCGTGACGCACTCGCCCATCACCGGCGCGTAGCGGGCCACCTGCTCCCGGCTGAACGCGGGCCGCATCACGGGCTGCTGACGCCGGTGATCCGTGTTGCTGCACGTGATCACACCGTTGCCGACCAGGACCCGCGCGGTGTCCATGAACGGACCGCCCTTGTCGAACACCGTCGACACCAGCACCTCACGGGCCGCCTCCCCGCAGGTGACCAAGTACACCCGGCGCCCCGCGAGCTGGAGCCTGACCACTGCCGGGCCTTCCCGCTGGGATGCCAGGAAGGCGAGGGGATCACGCACCAACTGGATCACGTGACCCAGCCACGGCACGCCCCCCGCGACCTGCTGAACCGCAGCTCCCACCACGCCCACCTTCTGCCACATGCGCTCAGTACGCCGAACCACAACTGCCCACCCCACCCCGTACCAGAAACACAAAACCTTTTCTCCTCCCCACAGAGGCCCTGGGCACGCTTCTGTCGAACGGGTGTGGCCTGCGCGGTTGCGGGGAGACGAGACTGCCCAGGGGCCTGCAAGCCGGGCCCGGCACCGGTTGGAGGCGGGTCCGGCTTCCAGAGGGAACGGCTGGGGAAGCATTGCCCGGTGATGTGTGCTGCGTGCGCCGGGTGTAGTCGGGGGAGCAGGGGAAGACCGCGTCGGTGGGACGCCCCACGCGAGCAGAGCCTGGCCGTGCCCCGGTAGTCACACCGCCCGGGCCCCTTCGCGCGGTCTCACGCGATAGCCGGCTGCGGAACCTCCAGCACCCCGGCGCCCTTCCGGGCCAGCTCAGCAATGTGCGGCGGTAGATAGCCGTCCAGGGAGTCGATGTCGTCACGCAGCCGCGCCCGCAGCCCGTGCAGGCACGCCTCGGCGAACAGTTGCTGCTCATCGGCGTCCGCCATCAGCCCACCTTCCGCATAGCCCTGGCTCGACGAGTACGACCGCCGTGCGTCGGCGCCGGTCTCGGCGTGAAGCGGGTGCCGAGCATCCAGGCGATCTCCTGCCGGTCCGACTCTCACGGACCGGCTGCCCGGCTGCGCGGCTGCCGGGTCTGGAGGGCCGACGGCCCCGGCTCCACACCACACAGCCGGGCGCTTTCGCGCTGTCGGGGCGCGGCCCCCCTCGCGGCCCCGGCTGTCTGCTTCGACTCCCGGGGGCCTACGCCGAGGGGTGAGGGGTTTGCTGCGCCACGTTCTGCTCGTGTCCTCGTTTGTGCAGGTGACGGGGCGGTGACTGATGGGCGACCCTGTTCTGCATGGGACGTGGGGAGCGAGTATGTATCTGCGGACAGGGTCCGACGCCGCTGCCGTGGGTACGGCCGACTCGGTCCAGGACGACGCACGGCGGCCGTTGGGTTTGGTGCGCCATCGTCGTCTCGTGGTCTTCCTGGCTCTGATGTTCGCCGTTGTGGCGGCTTGGTACGGGGCTTCGGCTGGCGAGCACATGACGGCCGGGGACGTCGTGCCGGTTTCCGCGGAGTCTGCACGCGGCGATCGGGTCCTGGCCTCTCAGTTCCATGCTCCACGCGCGAACATGATTTTGGTCGCACGTGCCCGGCAGCCGGTGGATGCCGGCGCCCCTACTGCGGCCGGTCTGGAGCTGCAGCGGCGTCTGGCTGCGGATCCGGCGGTCGCGAACGTCGTCTCCTTCTGGTCCGCGCAGGCGCCTGAGCTTCGCTCGCACGACGGGCGGGCCGCGTTGCTGGTGGTGCAGTTGCGCGGCCGGGAGGATGCGGCGACGCAGGCGGCCGGACGGCTCCTGCCGCACGTCACCGGGCGCCAGGGCGCGCTTGAGGTGCTGGCCAGTGGTGAAGCGGTGGTCCGGGCGGAAATCATGCGGCAGGCCGAGCACGATCGGCTGCGCGGTGAGCTGCTGGCGCTGCCACTGACGGCCCTCCTGCTGCTGGTGGTCTTCCGCTCAGCGGTGGCGGCCCTGCTCCCGGTCCTGGTGGGCGCTCTGGCGCTGACCGGATCGATGGCAGTGCTGCGGGCGCTGACGACGTGGACGACGGTGTCGGTCTACGCGAGCAGCATCAGCAGCGCCCTGGGCTTCGCCCTGGCCGTGGACTACAGCCTGTTCGTGCTGAGCCGCTACCGTGAGGAACTGGCCGCCGGTCGGCACGCGCACGAGGCGTTGCGTATCTCGATGCGTACCGCGGGCCGGACCGTGGCCTTCTCCGCCGCCACGGTCGCTCTGTCTCTCGTGGCGCTCCTGGTGTTCCCGCACACCGTTCTTCGGTCCATCGCCTACGGCGGGATCAGCGTTGTCGTGCTGGCTGCGGCCGGGACGCTGCTGGTGCTGCCGACGGTGCTGGCCCTGCTCGGCAGCCGGGTGGACCGCTTCGATGTCTTCGCGCGCTGCAGGTCGCGACGCGGCGATCGCACACGGGATGAACACAGGCCGGGCAGCTGGGGCAGGACCGCGGTGTGGGTGATGCGCCGTCCGGCCACCGTGACGGTCGCGGTCGTGGCCGGGCTCGTTCTGCTGGCGTCGCCGTTCGCACACGTGCGCTTCACGCTGTTCGACGACCGTGTCCTTCCCCCGGCATCCGCGGCGGGACGCGCCGGTGAGCAGCTTCGCCGGGACTTCGAGGCGAACAGCACCGTCACCGCTACGGACGTCATCTTGCCGGACTTCGACGCGCGGGCGCGGCGTGCAGCTCTGCAGGACTACGCGCGGCACGTTTCCTCGCTGCCCGGCGTGGTGCGGGTGGACACCGCGACCGGCTCGTACAGCGCAGACCGAACCGCCGAGAACAAGGTCACCGCGGATCCGGCTCGGGCTGGGCAGTACATGTCACAGGGCGGGGTCCGGCTGGCTGTGACCACGCGCGGTGAGCCGTACACGCCGGCCATGCGCGACCTCGCCCGCTCGCTTCGCAGCCTGCCGGCTCCCGCCCCTGCCCTGGTCAGCGGTCCGGGAGCCAGACTCGCCGACGTACAGGACGCCCTGGCCAGCCGGGTACCGCTGGCCCTGCTCATGATGGTGCTGGCCATGCTCACGCTGGTCCTGGCGCTGACTCGGAGGCCCGTCCTGGCCGTCAAGGCTCTGTTGCTGAACACGCTCAGCCTGAGCGCCACCTTCGGTGCGCTGGTCTACGTCTTCCAGGACGGGCACTACGCCGACGCCTTGGGCGGGTTCGCCGTCACCGGAGCCACCGACGCCCTCCTGCCGATCATGGTGTTCTGTATCGCGTTCGGCCTGTCCATGGACTATGAGATCTTCCTCCTGGCCCGGATCTGCGAGGAGTACGAGGCATGCGGCGACACGCGCCTTGCCGTGGCCGAGGGCCTGGACCGTACCGGCCGCCTGTTCACGTGGGCCGCCCTCACATTCGCGGGCGTGATGGCCGCGCTGGCCACCTCGTCCCTGCTGGTGCTGAAGATGGTCGGCGTGGGTCTCGCCCTGGCCGTTCTCCTGGACGCCACCGTCGTACGCGCTCTCCTCGTCCCCGCCGTCATGTGCCTGGCAGGAGACGCCAACTGGTGGACTCTCACCCGCAAGCCTCCCCGGACCGGCCCACCGCATACCCGGCCCCCGGCTGCGGTGACCGGACCCGATCGCCGCACCGCTTCCCAGGACGCGGCCCGCGCGCCGCTCCAGCCGCGGCGTTCGGCCCGGTAGCGGCCGGTGCCCCGGGGCGCAGCGGCCCGCGTCGGGCAGGCGTTCGCTGGACGCGATAACAGGCCGGCGGCGCCGGGGCAGGTCAGGAGGCGAGCCGGTCGCGGGTGACGGGGAGCGTGATGACGGTGCGCAGGTTGAGTCCGGCGGGCCGCACAGCTGGTCCGTCGGTGCGCAGGGTGGGGAAGCGCCGCAGGAGTTCAGGGAGGAACTCGGCGGCGTTCAGGCGGGCCAGGGGTGCGCCGAGGCAGTAGTGGAGACCGCCGCCGAAGGCGAGGCTGCGCTGCGGGCGGCGCTGGAAGTCGAGATCGTGAGGATTCGTGAACTGATCGCAGTCGCGGTTGGCGGCGGCGATCAGGGCGTGGACAAGGGTCCCGGCCGGCACCGCGATGCCTGCCAGCACGGTGTTCTGGGCGGGGACGCGGACGGCGTTGTGGACGGAGGGATCCCACCGCATCAGTTCCTCGACGGCCTGAGGCCATGCTCCGGGGTGGGCCTTGAGCCATGCCGCCTGCCGCGGATGCTGTTCCAGGGCCAGGAGGGCGGTGGCGAACAGGGACGAGGTGGTCTCCACTCCCGCCCCGACGAGGAAGACGACGTTGGCCGCCAGGTCGCTCACAGACAGCTGCCCGCTCTCCAACCGCTCATGGGTCAGCCACTGCGACAACAGCCCATTGCCACCAGCCTGCAAGCTGGACTCCAGGAGGGCCAGCACGTAGGCGTGGAAGTCGGCGCCGGCTGCATCGGCGGCGGCGATCTGCGCGGGTGTCGCGAACGGCTCCGTCAGCGGTGCGGTCTGCACGCTGTAGTGGGACAGCAGGGACGCATCCGACAGGGGCAGGCCCAGAATCGCGCACATGACGGCGACCGGTAGCGCGCGGGCCACCGTGCCCATGAACTCCGCCCGCCCGTGATGCTCCAATTCTGCTTCCAGACCGTCGAGATGGCTACGGACCAGTTCGCGAATCGTGGGCCGGAGCCGGTCGAGCGTCCGAGGTGTGAACGGCCCCGCGAGGAGGTGCCGCAGCTGGCTGTGCCGGGGAGGGTTGAGCCGGGGGAGTGTGGCCATGACACCGGAACCGGCACCGCTGGTGTGGATACCGCGTTCGCTGCGCCACTGCTGGTCGGGGACCTGCCAGACGCGGTCGGACAAGATCTGGGCGCACTCGGCGTACCTGGTGACCAGGAGTGCGTGGGGGCCCAGGCTCACGACCGGTCCGGCTGTGCGGATCTCCTCGAACAGCGGGAAGGGGTCCTCGCGGCCTTGGCGGGAGTGGAGCCGGCGGATGATGCCGCGCGGTGCCGGCGGCGCGGCCGGGAGTGTAGTGACGGTGTCCATGAACAGCGCGCTCCTTTCGCCGGACGCCGGATGCTTCAGGGGGTGCGGAAAGCCAGCACGACGTTGTGGCCGCCGAACCCGAACGAGTTCGACAAGGCCGCTCTCACGCGCTGCCGCGTCGGGATCTTGGTGACCAGGTTGAGGTCCAGCACCGGGTCGGGGTTCTCGCAGTTGGCCGTGGGCGCAACCGTGGACTGTTCGATCGCCAGTACCGTCAACGCCGCTTCGACGGCGCCGGTGGCACCCAGAGAGTGCCCCAGCACGCCCTTGGTGGACGTCACCAACGGCCCGTGCGTCAGCACACCGCTGATGACCCGGGCTTCCACAGCGTCGTTCAGGACGGTCGACGTACCGTGCGCGTTGACATGGTCCACATCACCCGGGGCCAGCCCCGCATCGCGCAACGCCGCGCGCATCGCCTCGCGGGCTCCGCGCCCCTGGGGGTGCGGAGCGGTGGGATGGTAGGCATCGGTCGCCGCACCGCAGCCGGCCAGCAGCGCCCTGGGACGGCGGCCGCGGGCCAAGGCATGCTCGGCGCGCTCCAGCACCAGCACGGCCGCGGCTTCCGCCATCACGAAGCCGTCCCGATCCGTATCAAACGGCCTGGACGCGGCCCGTGGATCGGCGCACCGCCGCGACAGAGCCCCGAGGTTCGCGAACCCGGCCACCGTCAGCGCGGTGTTCGCCGCTTCCGTCCCGCCGGCGATGACGATGTCGCACTCACCCGAGGCCAGCAGGCCGCGGGCCGAGGCAATGGCCGTGGCCCCCGACGCGCACGCCGTCGACACCACGAAACTCGGCCCCTGCGCACCACAGGCCAGCGCGACCTCACCGGCGGCCATATTCGGCGTCATCATCGGAACCAGCAGGGGAGAGACGGCCTCCGAGCCCCGCCCCAACAGCCGGGCATGCTGCTTCTCCCAGGTCGCCACACCCCCCATACCGCACCCGATCACCACACCCACCCGCGTACCGTCCCAGTCGGCCGCGACCAAAGCCGCGTCGGCCAGCGCCTCGTGCGCGGCGACCAGGACCAGCTGGACGAACCGGTCCAGCCGGTAGACCGTACGGCGCCCGACCACACCGAGATCCGGCCCGGGCACGGACGCGCAGAAGTCGACCGGCATCCCCGCTAGAGCCGGGTCGGCGTCCGCCGCGGTGGAAGAGCCCTCACACACCCGCCGCCAGGTCGCATTCACCCCCGCCCCGGCCGCCGTGACCATCCCCAAGCCGGTCACGGCGATCTCGCTCCCGCTCACCCTCCGGCCACGGCAGCAGACGGCAACTTGGCGCCGATCACGGCGGCCACCTCGCCCAGCGTGGAGTCCTTCCCCACCTCCTGGCCGCTCACCCTGACGCCGAACTCGTCCTGCACCATGGCAGCGAGCTCGGCCACGGCCAGGGAATCCAGCTCCAGCTCCGCCAACGTGGCGTCGGCCCGGATCACCTCCGGCTCCACCCGGAACGTCTCGTCCAAGATGCCGACCAGCTTCTCGTAAACCGTGCTCGCCATGGTTCGCCTTCCTCACCGGACGACCCGGCCGACCGCCGCTCGTCCCTCTCGACCTCAACCTCGCCACACAAGACCCTTCGCGGAGATCAACGAGGCACGCAACGCCAAGAAACGGCACATCAGGCGTGCCGACAGGGCAAGGGTCCGGCACCCGCGCCGCCCGCCCTCCGCCCCCTCCTCGCCCCCGCCATTGACCTGTGCGGACGCCGACCGCAAGCCGTCCCCCAAGGGATCGCTTATCCGCAGAGGTCACCCGTCTGCGCTGCCACACCCCGGCAGTTTGCGCACTGGCTGCTAGAAAGATCACCACGCCCCGCCCGGGGCAGACCGACCCGGAGAACCAGAGAGCATCCGCGTCGAACAGCTGAACCCCGCGCCCCCCAGGTCACGCCCAGCCTGACTCACACACGCCGACCACCATCAGGAGCGGACCACCGATGGATCGACGCCCCAGAACCACCCAGACCGTCACCAGCAAAGGGTTGGTGTTGGAGGTCGAGACCCGAACCAGTCCCTCACCCCGCATCGCACCGATCCTGGCCGTTCGAGCCCTCGCCGAAGGCCAGGCCGCGATCCGGCCTCAGCTCGAGGCACTGCTGCCGCTCGCGGACGTGGTGGCAGTCCGCATCGCAGGCATCTCCGCCCCCGGCGTCCTGCCACAAGACCACACACTCGACGACCTCGCCGACGGCCTCGCCGCCGTACTGGACCAACTCGGGCTCGCCCGAGTCAACGTGTGCGGCACCTCGCACGGAGGAGAGATCGCCTACCGTCTCGCAGTCCGCCACCCCCAGCGCATCGAACGAGTCGCCCTCACCGGCGCCACCGGGCACCCCCGCGACCACCTTCCCCCCGGCATCAGCGCAGCCGTACTGGCGGACCGGATGAAAAGCTCAGCGCGCCACGAGATGGCGGATTACGTAGCTGCGGCCCTGCTGTGCCAGGACCCCGCACTACCCGTACGCGGACGCGCCGCGCTGCGCTGGGTTCTCGACGACCTCATCAGCAACACCGACGACCAGCAGATCGACATCTGGATCCGCTGCTTGAGGCTCCTTCGAGACGCACCTCAACCCACGGCGATCACGATGCCCCTGCTGGCCGTGACCGGCGAACACGACGTCGTCTCCCGCCCGCCGGAGTGCCGCGCCCTGGCCGCCCTGTCACCGGGCTCGGTATTCGCCACCATCAAGGAAGCAGACCACTTCGTCTTCCTCACCCGTACACGCGAGCACCTCGAAGTCACACGCCGGTTCCTCCTTGACCAGCGCCTGGAAGACTTGCCCTACCTCGCCGTACTCGAACAATTCCCTCACCCCCGCCCGACAACGGCCGCCACGCCGCGGGGCGAGCGGGAGTGTCTAATAAACGGCGGATCTGTTGATCATGGAGACGCCAAGTGAGTGAGATGACGATCGAGCACGAGTCCGTGGCTGAGCCGGTGGGT
>NZ_JBHWVM010000127.1:0-18848 GCF_042736805.1 Streptomyces sp. NPDC060031 | reverse complement strand
ACCGCGGCGCCCGCCCCGCCCCCCCCCGGGCGGGCCACCCCCGCGGGCGGCGCGCGCCCGGGCCCCCCGCGCGGGCCCCCCCCCCCCCCCGTTTCCGGTGGCGGGGCCCCGCCGAGGACCGCTCGCTCGATCAGATCGCCGGCGTCTGACCGAATCTTCCCGAGTCGAAAACCAGGGCATTTACCTGCAAACTGACCTCGTCGGGATCTTCCCGGCTCCTGCGGGCGGAGGTACGGGAGTGCGCGCGAGGCGGAGCCGAGCGGTATCGCTGCTGGTCACCTCGGTGGTCCTGACCGGATTCGTGGTCCCGGGAGCCGTCGCGGAGTCCGGCCTCGACGGCCCCGCACCCGGCCCGGAGATCGTGGCCCCGACCGTGGTGGACCTGGCCGAGATCCCCGCCGAACCGCCCGTGCGCCCCGCGCCGCCCGCCGCCCGGGAGCTCTTCGGGGCCGACTGCGACACGGCGATCGCGGGCTCGCAGGTCGTCGCGTACTGCCACAACAGCTACCCCGAGACCGACCTGGTCCGCCTGCACGTGGAGTGCGACCGCTGGTGGGACGTGGACGGGGACGGCGCCGCCGTGGCCGTCGGCCCGGCCGGCCGCGTCGAGCTCACCAGCCGCTGCTGGAAGGAAGTCCGTACCGCCTGGGTGAGCCACCAGCGCCCCTGAGCTTCACCGGGCCTTCTCGGCCAGGCAGACGTACGGGTAGTCCGCCGCCTCCGAGGCGGCCGAGTCCCCGTCCCCGCGCCGGATCGCCTCGATCAGCCGGGCGTGGTCCAGGTGCGCCTCCGGCCTGAGCTCGCTGCCGACGTCCGTCCGCAGCCAGTCCGCCACCAGGTCGCCGAGGTCCGCGTACAGCTCGATGAGCACGTCGTTGTGCGAGGCCGCCACCACCGCCATGTGCAGGGCCACGTCCGCCGCGACGAACACCTCCGCGTCCCCGCCCGCCCAGGCCTCCTCGCGCCGCGCGAGCAGCGCGTCCAGCTGTACGAGGTCCCGGTCGGTCCGCCGCTCGGCCGCCAGCCGGGCCGCCGAGGACTCCAGCGTCGAGCGCAGCTCCGCGATGTGCCGCGGGTCGGCCCCGGCGAAGCGCCGGTGCATCACCCCCGCCAGCTCGCTCGTGGCGACGACGTACGTGCCCGAACCCTGCCGGATGTCCAGCAGGCCGTTGTGCGCCAGGGCCCGCACGGCCTCCCGCACGGTGTTGCGGGCGACGCCGAGCAGCTCCACCAGCTCCGGCTCGGTGGGGATCCGGGCGCCGACGGGCCACTCGCCGGAGGTGATCTGGTTCCGCAGTTGGGTGATCACCTGGTCGACGAGGGCGGAGCGCCGTGGCGAGGTCAGCGGCATGGGTTCCTCTCAAAAGGCGGCGGGAGCCGGCGGGCACGACGATTGGACAACCAATCATCCCATGATTCTATGATGGCTGAATGGCCGACGAAGAAATCCAGACCCTGAGCCGCCCGGCGGCCGTGCGCAGCAGCGCCGGCCGGCCCCTTCCCACCCCCGCCCACGTCGCCCCCACGTGGCTCGGCCCGGTGCTCATCGTCGGAATCGTGATGGCGGCCCTCAACCTGCGGCCCGCCATCACCAGCCTCGGCGCCCTCTTCGAGGAGACCCGCACCGGTCTCGGCATGAGCGGCACCGTCGCCGGACTCATCACCTCCGTGCCCGCCCTCTGCTTCGCCGTCTTCGGCGTCACGGCGCCCCGGCTCTCCCGCCGCTTCGGCCCCGCCGCCGTCGTCTGCGCGGGCATGGCGGCCGTCGCCACCGGCCTGCTGATCCGCCCCTTCGCGACCAACGCCGCCGGGTTCCTCGCCGCCAGCGCCTTCTCGCTCGCCGGCATAGCCCTGACCAACGTGCTCCTCCCGGTGATCGTCAAGCGCTGGTTCCCCGACCGGGTCGGCACCATGATCGGCCTGTACTCCATGGCCCTGGCCGCCGGCACCTCGCTGGCCGCCGCCGCCACCGTCCCGATGACCGCCGCCCTCGGCGGCAGTTGGCGCACCGGCCTGCTGATCTGGGCCGTGCTCGCGCTGGCCGCCGTACTGCCCTGGCTGGCCATCGCCACCGCCGCCCGCCGGGAGAAGGCCGCCACCCCCGCCGCGTCCGTACGCCCCGACGACGGACCGCGCGTCGTCCGCAGCCGCACCGCGTGGGCCCTGGCCTCGTACTTCGGCCTCCAGGCCACCGGCGCCTACGTCACCATGGGCTGGCTCCCGCAGATCTTCCGCGACGCCGGCGTCTCCGCGGGCACCGCCGGAGTCCTGCTCGCCGTCACCATGGTCATGGGAGTCCCGCTCGCCTTCGTCATCCCGGGCCTGGCCGGCCGGATGAGGAACCAGGGACCCATCGCCGTCGTCCTCGGCCTGTTCGGCCTCGCCGGGTACCTCGGGCTCTACTTCGCCCCCGCCGCCGGCGCCTGGGCATGGGCCCTGCTGCTCGGCATCTCCAACTGCGCCTTCCCGCTCGTCATCACGATGATCGGCCTGCGCGCCAAGTCCCCGGCCGGCGTAGTCAAGCTCTCCGCCTTCGCCCAGAGCACCGGATACCTCATCTCCATCCCCGGACCGCTCGTCATCGGCACCCTCTACCAGCACAGCGGTGGCTGGCACCTGCCCCTCGCCCTGATGGCCGGACTGCTCGTCCCGCAGATCGCCCTCGGCATCCTGGCGGGCCGGGACCGCACGATCGAGGACGAATGCGGCATGCGAGACTGAACGGCATGTCGCCCGTACTCGAACCGAACCCCCAGAACGGCCACAAGAAGCTCGGCCTCGTGCTCGGCGCGATGCTCCTCGTGACCGTGATCATCGCCATCATCGCGACGCTCGCCTCCCCGTGACACCGCACCCCGGGCGGGCTTGGTAGGGCTACCCCCACCAACCCCTAGGGGGTCAGGCTCAGGGTGAAGTGGGGTGTGCCCCGGATGGGCAGCGCTCCTTCGGATCCATAGATTCGAAGACAGAGAGCCCGTCCCACCCGCACACCCACGGAGGCGGCCATGTCGGCCCCCGCACACACCTCGTCCGGCCCCCGCGCCACGGCCATCGGCGCCGGCGCCCGCCTGCACTGGTGGGGGCTGGCCCTGCCCGCCCTCGCCTTCGGCCTCCTCCTGCTGCTCCTCGCCGGATCCGGTCAGGCCCACGCCGCGTCCGGGACCCCCGCGAGCGACGGCGCCACCCTGGTCCAGGTCGTCCAACAGGCGCTGCACGCCCTGCGCTGACGCCATACCACCCCCTACGAGCCCGCGCGCTGGGCCGCGCGCCCGGGCGCGCCCCACCCCCGGGGCGGGGTACCCCAACACCCTGCGCCCCTTGGCCCGTTTCGTGCGAAGCTGGGAGCCATGAGCGCCGAAACACCCCGCAGGATCGTCCTCCTCCGGCACGCCAAGGCCGACTGGCCCGAGGTGTCCGACCACGACCGTCCGCTGGCGGAGCGAGGCCGCAAGGACGCACCGGCCGTCGGTCTGAAGCTGGCCGAAACCGGCATCGCCTTCGACCTGGCCCTCTGCTCCACCGCAGCCCGCACCCGCGAGACCTGGAAGCTGGCCGTCCAGGAGCTGCCGCACCGGCCGAAGACCGTGTACGAGGAGCGGCTCTACGAGGCCTCGCCGGGCGAGCTCATCGCACTGCTGAACGAGACCTCCGACGAGGTCTCCAACCTCCTCGTGATCGGCCACAACCCCGGCATGCACGCCCTCGCCGACGTCCTCGCGGGGCGCGCGCAGGGCGACACCCTCGCGCGGATGACCCGTACCGGATTCCCGACCGCCGCACTCGCCGTGATCTCCTTCACCGGCTCGTGGAAGTCGGTCGAGCACGGGGTGGGCACGCTGCTGGACTTCTGGACGCCCAAGGAGCACTGACCAGCCGTACGCAGGCGGGGAGGGCCCGGCGCTCGGATGTGCGCCGGGCCCTCCTCGCGCATCGGGGGGCCTCAGGCCAGGTCGGCGGCCTCGACCTCTTCCCGGGTGATCCCCAGCAGGTACAGCACCGCGTCCAGGAAGGGCACGTTCACCGCGGTGTGCGCGGCTTCGC
This sequence comes from Streptomyces sp. NPDC060031, assembly GCF_042736805.1. Taxonomy (NCBI): domain Bacteria; kingdom Bacillati; phylum Actinomycetota; class Actinomycetes; order Kitasatosporales; family Streptomycetaceae; genus Streptomyces; species Streptomyces sp. NPDC060031. Next base: position 14,807 of record NZ_JBHWVM010000127.1, on the reverse strand, counting down.
GGACCACCGGCTTGGCGCAGAACGCCACGCCCAGCCCGGCCGCGTTCAGCATGTCCAGATCATTGGCGCCGTCGCCGATCGCCACCGTCTGGGCCAGCGGTACGCCGGCCTCCGCGGCGAAGCGGCGCAGCAGCCGGGCCTTGCCGGCCCGGTCCACGATCTCGCCGACGACCTTGCCGGTCAGCTTGCCGTCCACGATCTCGAGGGTGTTGGCGGAGGCGAAGTCCAGGCCGAGCCGCTCCCGCAGGTCGTCCGTGACCTGCGTGAACCCGCCGGAGACCACACCCACCTGGTAGCCGAGCCGCTTCAGGGTGCGGATCAGGGTCCGGGCACCGGGAGTGAGCCGGACCTCGGAGCGGACCTTGTCCACGACGGAGGCGTCCAGCCCGGCCAGCAGGGCCACGCGGGCGTGCAGCGACTGCTCGAAGTCCAGCTCGCCGCGCATGGCCCGCTCGGTGACCTCGGCGACTTCGGCCTCGCAGCCGGCGTGCGCGGCGAACAGCTCGATGACCTCGTCCTGGATCAGGGTCGAGTCCACGTCCATGACGACCAGGCGCTGGGCCCGCCGGTGCAGACCCGCCGAGACCACGGCGACATCGACGCCGATCTGTGCGGCGGCGGTGGCCAGAGCGGTGCGCAGCGGCTCGGTCTCGGTGCCGGAGACGGCGAATTCCACCGCCGTCACCGGATACTTCGCCAGGCGGAAGACGCGGTCGATGTTGCCGCCGGTCGCGGTGATCCGGGCGGCGATGGCGGCCGTGGACTCGGCGGTGAGCGGGTTGCCGAGCACGGTGACGTGGGAGCGGCCACTGCCGCGCGGCCGGTTGTCACCGGTGCCGGAGAGGATCTCGGCCTGGAGCTTGAGCGACTCTGCCCAGCTGTGGACGGTGGCCCGCAGCTCGCCGTCGGTGTTTCCGGCGGGCTTGGTGACGAGGGCGCACAGGACGATGCGGCCGCGGGTGACGACCTGCTCGATGTCGACGACATCGACGGAGTAGGCGGCGAGGGTGTCGAACAGCCCGGCGGTGATCCCGGGACGGTCCTTGCCGAAGATCTTGACGAGGAGGGTGGGGACGTCGGAGGTCTGCGAAGCGCTCATGGTGATCTCACCGTATCTCCCCGGCCTCCCGGACAGGACCCCCGTCCCACGTCTTGAACGCGCAGGTCGCCCGGCGGCCAGCTCCCGGCCCGCTCCCGGTCCGCCGTGGGGCAGGCGACGGGGCGAGAAGTCCCGTATCGCACTCTCCGGGTGCCTTTCGACCCCGTCCGGAGGCAGGCGCGGACGCCGCCGCACGGCCCCGATTCCACTTGTGGCCCCGGGCCTGAAATAGTTCCCCCGGATGTTCGCCATCCCTAGACTCCCTGACGTCATGGGGGGATTCTCGGGGGACTTAAGTGGGGCTGGAGTGCCGGAACTCGTACTGGAATTGAATGGAAGGACCTGGACGCTCGATCCGTCCAGGTCGTACTCGCTGGGGCGCGATCCCCAGGGAGATGTGGTGATCGATGACGCCCGGGTGTCGTGGCGGCACGCCACCATCACCTGGAACGGCCGGGGTTGGGGCATCGAGGACCACGGCAGCACCAACGGCACTTACGTGCACGGGGCGAGGGTCCAGCAGGCCGAACTCGTACCCGGTACGCCGGTACACCTGGGCAACGCCACCGACGGCCCGCGGCTGAATCCTGTCGCCGCCGCGGCGCCGCAGCCGGCCGCGGCCCAGCAGGTGCAGCAGTCACCGGCGGCGGCCTACGCGCAGCCGCAGGCCCCGGCCTACCAGCCTCCGGCCCAGCAGCAGCCCCAGCAGGCCTGGGAACAGCAGCCGCAGCAGCCGCAGCAGCCGCACGTGCCGCACCAGCAGGGCGGCGCCGGCTCCGCCGCGCCCCGCCCGGCACAGGGCGCGGCCCCCGCCTACGGCGACCGCAGCCCGACGACGTTCCACCAGCTCGCGCTGGGCCACGTCATGCGGATCGGCCGTGCGCTGGAGAACGAGCTGGTGGTCTCCGACCTCCAGGTCTCCCGCCACCACGCCGAGTTCCGCTCGATGCCGGGCGGCCGCTTCGAGATCCACGACCTCGGCAGCCACAACGGCACCTACGTCAACGGTCAGCCGCTGGCCAAGTCCGGCACCGCGCTGCTCGGCCCGAACGACATCGTCGGCGTCGGCCACTCGACGTTCCGCATCGTCGGCGACCGCCTCGAGGAGTTCGTCGACACCGGCGACGTCTCGTTCTCGGCCCGCCACCTCACGGTCACGGTCGACGGCGGCAAGCAGATCCTCAAGGACGTCACCTTCGGCGTCCCGGAGAAGTCGCTCATCGGCGTCATCGGCCCCTCCGGCTCGGGCAAGTCGACCCTGCTCAAGGCGCTGACCGGCTACCGCCCGGCCAACGAGGGCGACGTCCTCTACGACAACCGCAACCTGTACAAGCAGTTCGCGGAGCTCCGCCAGCGCATCGGCCTGGTCCCGCAGGACGACATCCTGCACAAGGAGCTGAAGGTCAGCACCGCGCTCAAGTACGCGGCCAAGCTCCGCTTCCCCGGCGACACCGCCGAGTCCGAGCGAGCCGCCCGTATCAACGAGGTGCTGCGCGAGCTCAAGCTCGACATCCACAAGGACAAGAAGATCACCTCGCTCTCGGGTGGTCAGCGCAAGCGCGTGTCCGTGGCCCTGGAGCTGCTCACCAAGCCGTCGCTGATCTTCCTGGACGAGCCGACCTCCGGTCTCGACCCGGGCATGGACCGCGACGTCATGCAGCTGCTGCGCGGACTCGCCGACGACGGCCGCACGGTCCTGGTCGTCACCCACTCGGTCGCCGAACTGGCCATCTGCGACAAGCTGCTGGTCATGGCCCCGGGCGGTTCTGTCGCGTACTTCGGCCCGCCGGACGAGGCGCTGAACTTCTTCGGCTACACCACCTGGGCCGACGTGTTCTCCGCCTTCGAGAACTACCGCGAGTACGACTGGGCCGGCCGCTGGAAGGGCTCTCAGCACTACCAGCTGTACGCCGCCGACATCGACGCGGTCGCCCCGCAGTCGGTCGCGATGCCCTCCCCGCAGCAGATGAACCCGCCGAAGCCGCAGGCCTGGGGCGCGCAGCTGTGGACCCTGATCCGCCGCTACGTCTCGGTCATCGCCTCCGACAAGGGCTTCCTCGGGCTGATGCTGATCCTGCCCGCGGTCCTGGGCGTGGTTTCCACGGTCATCCCCGCGACCTTCGGCCTCGCGCCCCCGACTCCGCCGTCGAACTTCAACGGCGACGCCGGCACGATCATGCTGATCCTCTGCGTCGGCATGTGCTTCTCGGGCGCGGCGAACTCGGTCCGTGAGCTGATCAAGGAACGGGTCATCTACGAGCGCGAGCGCGCGACCGGCCTGTCCCGGTCGGCGTACCTCATGTCGAAGGTGATCGTCCTCGGCGTCATCACGGCCATCCAGGGCGTGGTCATCTGCGGGATCGGCTTCTTCCCGCGCGACCTGCCGGCCGAGGGCCTGCTCATGCCGCCGGCCGTCGAGCTGTGCGTGTCGGTCATCGCGCTGGGCTTCACCTCGATGATGTTCGGCCTGGTGATCTCCTCGCTGGTGAAGACCGCCGAGAAGACCATGCCGCTGCTGGTCATGTTCGCGATCATCCAGGTCGTCTTCACCGGCATCCTCTTCCAGGTCTACGACTCCGTGGGCCTGGAGCAGTTCGCCTGGCTGATGCCGTCCCGCTGGGCCGTCGCCGCCGCGGGCACCACGCTGAACCTCGGCAAGCTCATGCCGCCGTGGGACCGCGACAACCCCACCAACACCGACCCGCTGTGGGACCACTCGATCGGCCAGTGGAGCCTGGACATCACCGTCCTGCTGCTGCTCGGCATCGCCTGCGGCTTCGCGGTCCAGCGCCTGCTGCGCCGCCACGAGCCCGAGGTCATGCGCAAGTAGGAGCGCCCGTACGACCCCGCCGTACGCGCAGATCCGTACGCGCAGATCCGTACGCGCAAACGCCTCAGGGCGGCCCCCGGAAGTCCGGGGGCCGCCCTGAGGCGCATGGGGGGTCTTGAAGGACGCCAGGGGCCTAGTAGGCGCTGTTGACGTTGTCCATCGAGCCGTAGCGGTCGGCGGCGTAGTTGCACGCGGCGACGATGTTGGCGACGGGGTCGTACAGGTCGAACTTCGTACCCTTGACGTGGTACGTCGCGAAGGTCGGCGGAATGACCTGGAGCAGGCCCTTCGACGGGATGCCGTTCTGGGCGTTGATGTCCCAGTTGTTGATCGCGCGGGGGTTGCCGCTCGACTCGCGCATGATGTTGCGGTGGATGCCGGAGTAGGTGCCGGGGATGCCCTCGCGCTTCATGATGGAGAGGGCTTCCTTGATCCAGCCGTCAAGGTTGTTCGCGAAGACGGGGGTGCGGGCGGCGGAGCGGCTCGCGGCCTCCTTGTCCGCGCGGGCCTTCTTCGCGGCGGCCTCGGCCTTGGCCTTCGCCGCGTCCTTCGCCTGCTTGTCCGCGACGACCTGCTGCACGGTGAGGTGCTTCTGCACGGCCTTCGCCTGAGCGCCGTCGACGGCCTGGGTCCAGGCCACGGGGGCGACGGAGACGGCCTGGGCCTCACTGGCGCCGGCCGGGACGAGGGAGAAGGCGAGCGCGGCGGCACCGAGGGTGGCGACACCGGCAACGGACAGCTTGTGTGCCTTCGTCAGACGACTGTGACCGGGAGTGCGGGAAGCAGACATGGCGGGGCAACCTCTTCGAATCGCGGGGGCCGCAGGAAAGCGCCGGTTCGGATCCGGGATCCGGCGGCGCTGTGCGACGAGGGCAATTCTTAGCGGTGGCAAAAACGCCTGGCAAAGGTGTGACGTACGATCCCGCTTAGTGGATCACGGCCTGGCGCCGAGCCCGGGTTTCCAGCCCCGGCACTACGCGCAGCAGCGCTGACAGCGCCTTTATCCGTCCACTAGGCACCTTCGTAAGTGATGTGCGTCCTATGCCCGGGCTCACATCGAGCACGTAACGGTCTCACTGTCCGTTGCGGAAGCAATGCAATGCGTGACCGCTTCTCCACCCGGAGGACCAGCAACCCGCCCCGCCCCTCCTCCTCACGGCAGAGACCGGCGCCCCGGGACCTAGTGCCCGAGGAGGGCACACGTATGCGCCCGGCCTAGGGCCGCAGCCCGATCCCGCAGGTCAGGGCCGCGAGTACGGTGAGCGCATGCAGCGCAGCAACCACCCCGGACCCCGCAGCGGCCTGGCCGCCGTGAGCACCGCACTGCTCGCCATGAGCCGGCGCCTCGAGGTCCGCGACGTCCTGCGCACGATCGTCGCCTCGGCCCGCGCCCTGCTCGACGCCGAGTACGCCGCCCTGGGCGTCCCGGACGACCACGGCGGCTTCTCCCAGTTCGTCGTGGACGGCATCAGCGAGGAGCAGTGGCGCCGCATCGGCCCCCTGCCCCGCCAGCACGGCATCCTCGCCGCGATGCTCCACCAGGGCGGCCCCGAGCGCTTGGCCGACGTACGCAAGGACCCCCGCTTCGAGGGCTGGCCCGCCGCCCACCCGGAGATGTCCGACTTCCTCGGCCTGCCCATCCGGGACGGAGAGGAGACCCTCGGCGCCCTCTTCCTCGCGAACAAGAAGACCGCCCCCGGCGAGAGGCCCGGCTTCACCGACGAGGACGAGGAACTCCTCTCCCTCCTCGCCCAGCACGCGGCCATCGCCCTCACCAACGCCCGGCTCTACGAGCGCAGCCGCGAGCTCACCATCGCCGAGGAGCGCTCCCGCCTCGCCCACGAGCTGCACGACGCCGTCAGCCAGAAGCTCTTCTCGCTGCGCCTGACCGCCCAGGCCGCCGCCGCCCTCGTCGACCGCGACCCGGCCCGCGCCAAGGACGAGCTCCACCAGGTCGCGCTCCTCGCGGCCGAGGCCGCCGACGAGCTGCGGGCCGCCGTCACCGAGCTCCGCCCGGCCGCCCTGGACGAGGACGGACTGGTCGCCACCCTGCGCAACCAGGTCCGCGTCCTGGACCGCGCGCACACCGCGCACGTCACCTTCACCTGTGACGGCGTACGGGCCCTCCCCGCGACCCAGGAGGAAGCGGTCCTGCGCGTCGCCCAGGAAGCCCTCCACAACGCACTGCGCCACTCCGGCGCCGGCCGCATCGAGGTCACCCTGGCCCGCCGGGACGGCGCGGCGGTGCTCACGGTCGGCGACGACGGATCGGGCTTCTCCCCTTCCACCGTCCGCAGCGCCGGCCGGCACCTCGGCCTGGTCTCGATGCGGGACCGGGCGGCCGGCGTCGGCGGCCGCCTCAGCGTGCACTCGGAGCCCGGCACGGGCACCACGATCGAACTGGAGGTCCCCGGTGGCTGACACGCCCCACCCCATCCGCGTGCTGCTCGTGGACGACCACCAGGTGGTCCGGCGGGGCCTGCGCACCTTCCTGGAGGTCCAGGAGGACATCGAGGTCGTCGGCGAGGCCCCGGACGGCGACGAGGGCATCGCCCGCGCCGAGGAGCTGCGGCCCGACGTGATCCTCATGGACATCAAGATGCCCGGCACCGACGGCATCGAGGCCCTGCGCAGGCTCCGCGCCCTGGACAACCCGGCGCGGGTGCTGATCGTCACCAGCTTCACGGAACAGCGGACCGTCGTCCCCGCCCTGCGCGCGGGCGCCGCCGGATACGTCTACAAGGACATCGACCCCGACGCCCTCGCCGCGGCCATCCGCTCCGTCCACGCCGGCCACGTACTCCTCCAGCCGGAGGTGGCCGTGGCCCTGCTCTCCGAGGACGACCAGCCCTCGTCGGCGGGCCGCGGCGGCTCGCTGACGGACCGCGAACGGGAGGTCCTGCTGCACATAGCGGACGGCCGTTCCAACCGGGAGATCGCCCGGGCGCTGGTGCTGTCGGAGAAGACGGTCAAGACGCACGTCTCGAACATCCTGATGAAGCTGGACCTCGCCGACCGCACGCAGGCGGCGCTCTGGGCGGTCAGGCACGGGATCACGGACTGAACCGGTCCGTCCATGCAAAAAACTGAGATTCATACGGTCGGGTGTATGTCGCCCACATGGCGCATCCGGTTCGCCGGATGACCGTTCTTCATGACGTGCCGCGGCGGCTGGCCGCGGCAGACGTACTGGAGGACGAGAACGTGAAGAACTTCAAGAAGGCCACCGCCGTCACCGCGCTCGCGGGCGGTCTGCTCGCCGCCGGCGCCGGCGTCTCCTCGGCGCACGGCGGTGCGTCGGCGGAGGGCGAGGCGCTGAACTCGCCCGGCGTGGCCTCCGGGAACCTGCTCCAGGCCCCGGTCCACGTCCCGGTAAACGTGGTGGGCAACACGATCAACGTGATCGGCCTGCTGAACGGAGCCTTCGGCAACACCGGCTTGAACGCCTGACGAGCCCGTTGACCCCGGCCCCGCTTCCCCCCACCTCTCCCCGGGAAGCGGGGCCGCGGCGTGCGGGGCGCAGCCTCAGCCCTCGCGCGCCTCAACGGCGGAGTTGTACGCCGCGACGAGCGCCCGCCGCGCCACCCGCTCCACCGGCCGCAAGACCTCGGCCCGCGCCGCCATCTCGGAGGCGGCCACCGCACCCCCGTGCCCGTTCTCGTGCGCCAGCGACACCATCAGGTCCACCCGCTGCGCCAGCGCCAGCACCCGCACCGCCCGCGGCGGATACCCCGGAGCCAGCGCCTCCCGCCCCGCCTCCGCCCGAGCCCGGTACGCCGACAGCGCCGCATCCGCCACCGGCCCCGACCCCGCCACGTCCAGCCGGGTCAGCGCCGTCGTCGCCTCGCGCAGCGCCTCCGCCAGCTCCCGCTCGGCCTCGCTCAGCGACGGCACGTCCGCCGGGGGTGCCTCCCGTACCGGCAGGCAGTGCCACACCACCGAGACGTGCACGTCACCCGCGGGACCCGCCTGCGTGACCTCCGGCACCAGTCCCAGCGCCGCGCCCGCGCAGACCACCGCTTCCCCGGCCTCCAGCGCCCGCGCGTTGAACTCCGGCGGGCCGCTCAGCCCCAGCGGATGCCCCGGCGCCGGCAGGGCGATCCGCAGCCCCGTCACCCCCAGCGCCCGCATCCGCCCCAGCGCGAGCGTGAGCCCCACGGGACCCGGTTCCCCCGGCAGCCCCGCCACCCGGTGCACGGCGTCCCCGCCGACGATCGACGACACGGCCTCGTCGGGCGAGACCAGACCGGCCAGCAGAGCGTTCCCCCAGGCGGCCAGCCGCCCTGAACGTGGTTCGAAAAGCATCCCCCCACTTTACGGATCCGGCCCCGCCGGGACCCCGCCCGGGACCCCGCACCCGGCCCCGGCCCCGGACCCCTCCCGCAGTGGCGTAGGTTTTCCCCTGGGGCTGCGCCTACAGGCGCGCACAGAACCGTGACTGCAAGGGGTGACAACACGCTCATGAGCGATGTTCTGGAGCTGGTGGACGTATCCGTGGTCCGCGAGGGCCGGGCTCTGGTGGACCAGGTCTCCTGGTCGGTCAAGGAGGGGGAGCGCTGGGTGATCCTCGGGCCCAACGGTGCCGGGAAGACCACCCTGCTCAACGTCGCCTCGAGCTACCTCTTCCCCACCAAGGGCGCCGCCACCATCCTCGGCAGCACCCTCGGCAAGGTGGACGTCTTCGAGCTGCGCCCCCGCATCGGTGTCGCCGGCATCGCGATGGCCGACAAGCTCCCGAAGCGGCAGACGGTCCTGCAGACCGTGCTCACCGCGGCCTACGGCATGACGGCCACCTGGCAGGAGGAGTACGAGGACATCGACGAGCAGCGCGCCCGCGCGTTCCTCGACCGCCTCGGCATGACGGACTACCTCGACCGGAAGTTCGGCACCCTCTCCGAGGGCGAGCGCAAGCGCACCCTGATCGCCCGCGCCCTGATGACCGACCCCGAACTGCTCCTCCTCGACGAGCCCGCCGCGGGCCTGGACCTCGGTGGCCGCGAGGACCTCGTACGCCGCCTCGGCCGGCTCGCCCGCGACCCGCTCGCGCCCTCCATGATCATGGTCACGCACCACGTGGAGGAGATCGCGCCGGGCTTCACCCACGTCCTGATGATCCGCCAGGGCAAGGTCGTCACCGCGGGCCCCATCGACCTCGAACTGACCTCCCGCAACCTCTCCCTCTGCTTCGGGCTCCCGCTCGTCGTCGAGCGCAACGAGAACGAGCGCTGGACCGCCCAGGGCCTGCCCCTGCGCTAGGGCCGTGGACGGCCCCGGCCCCGGGCAGCCGGTGCCACTGCGGCCGCCCGCACCCTGTCCCGACCGTGCCCCACCGACCTACCATGACCATGTGGACATCAACGCGTGGGTGTGGTGGCTCGTCGGCGCGGTCGGACTGGGGATCCCCCTCGTCCTGACCGCGATGCCCGAGTTCGGCATGTTCGCGGTCGGCGCGGTGGCGGCCTCCGTCACGGCCGCCCTCGGCGGGGGAGCGGTCGCCCAGGTCCTGGTCTTCGTGATCGTGTCGGTCGCGCTCATCGCGGTCGTCCGCCCGATCGCCAACCGGCACCGCAACCAGAAGCCCCAACACCGCAGCGGCATCGACGCGTTGATGGGCAGAAGCGCAGTCGTACTGGAACGGGTCGACGGCAGCGGCGGCCGCATCAAGCTCGCCGGCGAGGTCTGGTCGGCCCGAACCCTCGACGCGGACACCAGTTTCGAACCCGGCCAGTCCGTCGACGTGGTGGAGATCGACGGGGCGACCGCGGTCGTCATGTGAGAAGCAGCCGACTCGCGGCCCCGGGGTCTGCGAGACTCCGATCAACGGGGCAGCACAGACAGCCGGAAGGGCACGGGGAACCGCATGCAACCGATCATCATCGTCCTGATCATTCTGGTGGTTCTGGTCTTCATCGCACTGGTCAAGACGATCCAGGTGATCCCGCAGGCCAGCGCCGCCATCGTCGAACGATTCGGCCGTTACACCCGCACCCTCAACGCGGGCCTCAACATCGTCGTCCCGTTCATCGACTCGATCCGCAACCGGATCGACCTCCGCGAGCAGGTCGTCCCCTTCCCGCCGCAGCCGGTCATCACCCAGGACAACCTGGTCGTCAACATCGACACCGTCATCTACTACCAGGTGACCGACGCCCGCGCCGCGACGTACGAAGTGGCCAGCTACATCCAGGCCATCGAGCAGCTCACCGTCACCACGCTGCGCAACATCATCGGCGGCATGGACCTGGAGCGGACCCTGACCTCCCGCGAGGAGATCAACGCGGCCCTGCGCGGCGTCCTCGACGAGGCCACCGGCAAGTGGGGCATCCGCGTCAACCGCGTCGAGCTCAAGGCCATCGAGCCGCCGACCTCCATCCAGGACTCGATGGAGAAGCAGATGCGCGCCGACCGCGACAAGCGCGCCTCGATCCTCCAGGCCGAGGGCGTGCGCCAGTCCGAGATCCTGCGCGCCGAGGGTGAGAAGCAGTCCTCCATCCTGCGCGCCGAGGGTGACGCCAAGGCCGCCGCCCTGCGCGCCGAGGGCGAGGCCCAGGCCATCCGCACGGTCTTCGAATCCATCCACGCCGGCGACGCGGACCAAAAGCTCCTCGCCTACCAGTACCTCCAGATGCTCCCGAAGCTCGCCGAGGGCGACGCCAACAAGCTCTGGATCGTGCCCAGCGAGATCGGAGACGCGCTCAAGGGCCTCTCCGGTGCCATGGGCAACTTCGGCCCCATGGGCGGCGGTTCGGGCTTCAACCCGCAGAACACCGGCAAGGACGGCGGCACCCCGGGCGACAAGGCGGCCGCGGAGCGCCGCGAACAGCCCCCCATCGACTGAACGGCCCGCCCCTCCTGCATGATCAGTGAGGCCCCTCGACCTTCATGGCGGGGAGGCGACTCACTCATGCAAAGGGGATGGCCTTGTCCATCTGGGAATCACTGGCGGTCTTCGCCGCGGGCATCGGCGCCGGCACCATCAACACGATCGTCGGCTCCGGCACCCTGATCACCTTCCCGGTGCTGCTGGCCACCGGCCTCCCGCCGGTCACCGCCAACGTCTCCAACACCCTCGGCCTCGTGCCCGGCGCCATCAGCGGAGCCATCGGCTACCGCAAGGAGCTCCAGGGCCAGCGCGCCCGCATCCTGCGCCTCGGCGCCGTCTCCCTCGTCGGCGGACTGGCGGGCGCCGTCCTGCTCCTCACGCTGCCGTCCGACTCCTTCGACACGATCGTGCCCGTCCTGATCGGACTGGCCCTCGTACTCGTCATCCTCCAGCCCAGGCTGGCGGCAGCCCTGCGCAAGCGCCAGGACGCCGCGGGAGGCGACACCGGCAACCCCGACGGCGGCCCGGCCCTGCTGTGCGGAATGCTGCTCTCCAGCGCGTACGGAGGCTACTTCGGGGCCGCCCAGGGCGTGCTCTACCTCGGCCTGATGGGCCTGCTGCTCCGCGAGGAACTCCAGCGCATCAACGCCGTCAAGAACGTCATCGCCGCCATGGTGAACGGCATCGCGGCCGTCTTCTTCCTCTTCGTCGCGGAATTCGACTGGACGGCCGTCCTCCTGATCGCCGTCGGCTCCACCATCGGCGGCCAGATCGGCGCCAAGGTGGGCCGCCGCCTCTCGCCGACCGTCCTGCGCGCGGTCATCGTGACCGTCGGCGTCCTCGCGATCGTCCAACTGCTGCTCCGCTGAGCGACGTAGCAGAACTACGCCGCCCAGCGCGCGGTCGTACACGGCAGACGGGGCAGAAGGGCTAGGCGGAACGCCCCAGCCACTCGGGCAGCACCTCACGCCCACCCGCGCCCATGGCCAGCAGCATGGCGTCCGCCGGTGACGGCACGAAGGGCTTGCGCAGCAGCGGCATCCCCGCCTCCTCCGGAGTCCGCGCCGCTTTGCGGTGGTTGTCCTCGGCGCAGGAGGCCACCGTGTTCAGCCAGGTGTCCCCACCGCCCTGCGCCCGCGGAAGCACATGGTCCACGGTCGTCGCGCGCTTCCCGCAGTACGCGCACCGGTGCTGGTCCCGGACCAGCACCCCCCTCCGTGACCAGGGAGCATGTCTTCGGAAGGGCACCCTGACGTACCTGCACAGCCTGATCACCCGCGGCATCGGCAACTCCATGGTGGCCGCGCGCACACGCAGCTCGGGATGCGACTGTTCGACCACGGCCTTGTCCTGCAGCACCAGGACCACGGCCCGGTTCAGCGTCACCGTCGACAGCGGCTCGAAGCTCGCATTCAGCACCAGCGTGTCCCGCATCTCGCCCACCTCCCGTGTGCAGGCCCCGCGACCACCCTGGCGGCACGGCCCGCAACCACTCTGGCCGCGCGCGCCACGCGGGACAACGCAATAAAAATGCCCGGTCCTGGCCGTCTTTAGACCAGGACCGGGCAAACGCTCGGAGAACGCCGAACGAGGTGATCAGCTCGCGGGGGACCCGTACTCACCGATCAGCTGGGCCCGGCCGAGCGCGTGGAACCGCAGATGGAACCCGACGACCGCCGGAGACGAGTCCGCGTCGGGGCCGAGCTGCTCGCGGTCCACCGCGTACACGGTGAACACGTACCGGTGCCGCTCCCCGCGCGGAGGAGCCGCCCCGCCGAAGTCCCTCGTGCCGTAATCGTTCCGTACGTGCACGGCCCCCTCCGGCAGCCCCTCGAACTCCCCGCTGCCCACCCCGCCCGGCAGCTCCGTGACCGAGACCGGCAGGTCGAAGAGCACCCAGTGCCAAAACCCGCTGCCCGTCGGCGCATCCGGGTCGAAGCACGTGACGGCGAAGCTCTTCGTCCCCTCGGGGAACCCCTCCCACCGCAACTGCGGCGAGACGTTCCCACCCGTCAGGGCCTGGGCCTCATCCAGCTCCCCGCCCGGCGTGAGATCCGTGCTGGTCACCGTGAAGGAGGGCACCTCCGGGTGAAAGGCATGCGGAAGGGGCGCCCTGTTCTGCTCGGCCACTGCTGTACCTCCTGATCGGATACGCGTACCGGGCCGAGCCTAGAACCAGTTGCGCTGCGAACCGACCGAGGCGATCCACTGGTTCAGGTATGCCGCCCAGTCGGTCCCCTGGTACGACTGCAGGCCCACCTGGAAGCAGCGGTAGGTGTCGCTGCCCTCGGAGAACAGACCCGGCTTCTTGTCCATCTCCAGGACGACGTCCATCTCACGGCCGTCCGAGACGAAGGTCAGCTCGACCTGGTGCAGCCCCCGGTACTGCGACGGCGGCAGGAACTCGATCTCCTGGTAGAAGGGCAGCGTCTGCCGCGTCCCGCGGATGTGCCCCCGCTCCATGTCCGCACTGCGGAAGGAGAAGCCCAGCTGCACGAAGGCGTCGAGGATCGCCTGCTGCGCCGGCACCGGGTGCACGTTGATCGCGTCCAGGTCCCCGGCGTCCACCGCGCGCGCGATCTCCAGCTCGGTGCTGACCCCGATGTTCATCCCGTGCAGGTGCCGCCCCCCGAAGTGGGTGATCGGCGTCTCCCACGGGATCTCCAGCCCGAACGGCACCACGTGCAGCGCGCCGGCCTGCACCTGGAAGGCACCGCCGAGACGCTGCTTGGTGAAGACGATGTCCTGCTTGTACTCCTGGTCACCGCCCTCCACCTCCACCCGCGCCTGCAGGCCCACGGACAGCCCCTCGATCTGCTGCTCCACGGATCCGCCCTGGATCCGGACCTCGCCCTGGACGATTCCGCCCGGCACGACGTTCGGCTCGGTGATGACCGTGTCAACCGAAGCGCCACCGGCGCCCAGGCTCGCGAACAGCTTCTTGAACCCCATGCTCTGACTCCCCTTGAAAGCTCGTACGACTACCCCGTACCAACGCGGAACCTTAGGCCCCGGTTGCAGGTGGACGCGCTCCACTACGCTCGACCGGATGAGCGCGCGCCCCGACCGTACGCCCCTGCCCCGGGCCTTCTTCGACCGGCCGGTCCTCACCGTGGCCCCGGACCTCCTCGGCCGCACCCTGGTCCGCCGTGGCCCGGACGGCCCCATCGAACTGCGCATCACGGAAGTGGAGGCGTACGAGGGGGAGGCGGACCCGGGCTCCCACGCCCACCGCGGCCGCACGGCCCGCAACGCGTCGATGTTCGGTCCACCCGGACACGCGTACGTCTACTTCATCTACGGCATGTGGTTCAGCCTCAACCTGGTGTGCGGTCCGCCCGAACACGCGAGTGGTGTGCTGCTGCGCGCGGGGGAGATCACGGTGGGCGCCGACCTGGCCCGTAAACGTCGACTTTCAGCCAGAGGGGACCGAGAACTCGCCAAAGGCCCGGCCCGCCTGGCCACGGCCCTGGCCGTGGACCGCTCCCTGGACGGCACGGACCTCTGCGCGGGCCCCGATTCCCCCCTGTCCCTCCTTACGGGCACCCCCACCCCGGCCGACCTGGTGAGCAACGGCCCCCGCACCGGAGTGGGCGGCGCCGGCGCCGGGCACCCGTACCGCTACTGGATCACCCATGACCCGACGGTGAGCCCGTACCGCGCCCACGCGCCACGCCGTCGCTCAACTTGACTCGCCCCTGGCGGACGCCTAACGTAGCCCGAGCCGCTTGAACGGGGCACTGCTGTCGGCAGACCCCCAGAGCGGCCAACCCACTACCTGCGACTTACCCCTGACGGGGTCGTATTCGGCATGCCCGAATTCGAATCCGCCGGCCCGATTATGAGCCGCACGGGATAAGCGCTAATGTGGTGGAGCGCCGAAAGGCAAAGGCCCCCAACGGCCACCGAATTCAAATCCAAAGCCGGAAACGGCGCCGGAAATGATCTGGTAGAGTTGGAAACGAAGGAAGCGCCCGGAGGAAAGCCCGAGAGGGTGAGTACAAAGGAAGCGTCCGTTCCTTGAGAACTCAACAGCGTGCCAAAAATCAACGCCA
>NZ_JBHWVM010000126.1:0-18877 GCF_042736805.1 Streptomyces sp. NPDC060031 | reverse complement strand
GGGCCAGGGCGCGGGCCAGCGACCGGGCCGGCATCGACGCCAGCGCCGGCACCTCGGCGGGCCCCAGCCAGCCGGCGGCCGCGTACACCGCGAGCTCCCCGGCGACCGCCCGCAGCCGCCGGCGCCGTATCCACACCGCCAGCCACACCAGCGCCCCGAACACCGGGACCATCACGCAGCCGTAAACCACGTAGAACCCGTGCTCGCCGAAGTCCGAGGAACTGTTCCACAGCGCGTGCAGCCCCATGGCCGCCGCCAGGCCGAGCAGCGGCAGGCAGGCCCGGCGCGCCCTGCGGGTGCTGAGCGCGGCCGCGCCGAAGCCGAGCCCGGTGAGCACCGTGAACAGCGGGTGCGCGAAGGGCGACAGCACGATCCGTACGAAGAAGGTCGCGGCCGTCAGCGAGTCCAACGGGCCGGTGCCCTCGGTGAGGTCCTCGTCGAAGGCATTGCCCAGGTACAGGATGTTCTCGGTGAAGGCGAAGCCGACGGCGGTGAAGCCGGCCACCACGAAACCATCGGCGGGGCCGGTGAACTGGCGTCTTCGGAACACGAACACCAGCAGCAGCGCGGCCGCCTTGGCGCTCTCCTCGACCACCGGCGCGATCGCCACCGAGCCGAGCTGGTCGGCGTCCGCGGGATCGGCGGTGGCCGAGGCTATCCACTGGGTGGCGAAGCTGTTGGCCAGTATGGCGATCAACGCGGCGGCGCAGGCGCCCCATCCGAAGCAGAACAGCAACTGCGCCCACGGATGCGGCGCGGCCCGGCCCAGCCACCGGAAGGCCGCCATGAGCGGCGCGACCGGCAGCAGGGCCAGACCGAGGCCGACGAGGAAACCGGGCGTGCCGGTCTGCTCCCGCACGAGTTCGAGGATCGCCACGCCGGACGCGGCGAGCAGGACGACGAGCACGTACGTACGGACCGTGCCCGACGGACGTGCGAGCACGCGGAGCGGCGCTCGGAACACGTCATGACTCTAGCGAGTCGGTCTGACACGCGGAGTGACGTTGTCAGTTCTCCACGCGACGGAAGAGCAAGTCGTGTACGACGTGCCCCTTGTCCAGGCCCTGGCCCTCGAACCGCGTCAGCGGCCGGAAGCCGGGGCGCGGCGCGTAGCCGCCGTCCGCCTGGGTGTTCTCGAACTCGGGCTGTGCGGTGAGCACTTCGAGCATCTGCTCGGCGTACGGCTCCCAGTCGGTCGCACAGTGCAGGATCGCCCCCGGAGCCATGCGGGTGGCGGCGAGCGCGAGGAACTCGGGCTGGATCAGGCGCCGCTTGTGGTGGCGGGCCTTGGGCCACGGGTCGGGGAAGTACACGCGCAGCCCGGCGAGGGACGCGGGCGGCAGCATCTCGCGGAGCAGGATGATCGCGTCGCCGTTGGCGACGCGGACGTTCGTCAGGCCGTCGCGCTCCGCGAGGGCGAGGAGGTTGCCCTGGCCGGGGGTGTGCACGTCGGCGGCCAGGATCCCCGTCTCCGGGTCGGCGGCGGCCATCTGGGCGGTGGCCTCGCCCATGCCGAAGCCGATCTCCAGGACGACGGGCAGGCCGTCGAAGAGCTCGTTCAGGTCGATGACCCGGTGCCCGTCGATGTCGAGGCCCCAGGTCCCCCACAGCCGCTTGAGGGCTTCGCCCTGGCCGGTGGTCACCCGGCTGCGCCGGGGCTGGAAGCTCCGGATCCGCCGCTCGTGGTGCGAGCCGGCCGGATCGGGCGCGGGCCCGTCGGGGAACCGGGGCTCGGTCCGCCACTTCGGGGGTACGTAGGCGTTCGCCTCCGGCGCGGCTTCCGGGGCGCTGGGCTGGGGGTTTCGGGACTCAGACACAATGCCCAGATTCTACGACCCCGCCCCGCCCCCGGCCGCTCGCCGGGATCCGGCCCCGCCCGGCGGGCAGGTCAGGACGCGCACAGGGTCAGGACGCGTGCGGGGCCAGGACGCGCACAGGGTCAGGACGCGTGCAGGGTGGCGAGGGCGCGGCGGGCGATCTCGCGCCCGATGGGCAGGGACGCGGTCGCCGCGGGCGAGGGGGCGTTCAGGACGTGCACCGTCCGCGGCGCGTCCCGGATCAGGAAGTCGTCCACCAGCGTCCCGTCCCGCAGCACCGCCTGAGCCCGGACCCCCGCCGCCGCCGGCACCAGATCCGCCGAGGTCACCGCGGGCAGCAGCCGCCGCACCGCCTGCGTGAAGGCCTGCTTCGACAACGAGCGGTGGATCTCCCCCGTCCCGTACCGCCAGTGCCGCGCGGCCATCCGCCAGGCGCCCGGCCAGGCCAGCTCGGACGCCACGTCCCGTGGCCGCACCGTGCCCCAGCCGTACCCCTCGCGGGCCAGCGCCGGGACCGCATTCGGCCCGACGTGGACGCCGCCCGCGATGCCGCGGGTCAGGTGCACGCCGAGGAAGGGGAACGCCGGGTCGGGCACGGGGTAGACCAGGCCCCGGACCAGTTCGGGACGGGTGAGGTCGTAGTACTCGCCCCGGAACGGGATGATCCGCATCCCGGGGTCGTCTCCGGCCAGCCGGGCGATCCGGTCGCACTGGAGCCCGGCGCAGTTGACCAGGGCCCGGGCCCGGACCACCAGCCCGGACGTGGTGCGGACCGCCACGGCGGAGGGGCGCCGCGAGATCAGGTCGACCGCACCGCCGTAGACGATCTCCGCGCCCGAGGACTCCGCCAGCTGGGCCGCCACCCGGCCGTAGTCCACGATCCCGGTGGTGGCGACGTGGATCGCGGCGAGGCCGCGCACCTCGGGCTCGTACTCCGAGATCTGCGCCGGGCCGAGCTCGCGCACCGGGATGCCGTTCTCCCGGCCGCGCTGGACCAGGGCGTGCAGCCGCGGCAGCTCGGCGCGCTCGGTGGCGACGATCAGCTTGCCCGTCACCTCGTGCGCGATGCCGTGCTCCGAGCAGAACTTGACCATCTCCGCCGCGCCGCGCACCGCGAAGCGCGCCTTCAGGGAGCCGGGGCGGTAGTAGATCCCGCTGTGGATCACCCCGCTGTTGCGCCCCGTCTGGTGCCGGGCGGGGCCGGCCTCCTTCTCCAGGACGACCACCCGCGTGCCCGGAGCGAGCCGGGACAGGGCATGCGCCGTCGACAGCCCGACGATCCCGCCGCCGACCACCAGCACATCGCAGTCCACGCTGCTCATGCCGCCCACGCTGCCACCTCCCACCCCTGCATACTGCACCCCGCCACCGACAACGCGGTCACGCGGGGCCAGCCCCCTACGCCGGTGTCACCAGCAATGGCCGCGCCCGCTCGCGCAGCTCCGCGACGCGCGGCTCGTCCCCGTACGGCTCCAGCCGGTGCAGCAGGTCCCGTACGTACTCCGTCGTCCGCGCCGACGTGATCCGCCCCGCGACCTCCACCGCCCGGGTCCCGGCCGCGCAGGCCGCGTCGAGGTTGCCGGACTCCAGCTCGGCCACCGCGCTCACCACCAGCCGCAGCCCGTGCGAGCGTACGTACTCCTCCGTCGGCCGCGAGAGCGCCTGCTCCGTGAAGCGCCGCACCTGCCGGGGGAGTTTGAGGTCCCGGTAGCACTCCGCCGCGTCCGCCGCGAAGCGGTCGTACGAGTAGAAGCCCAGCCAGGTCGGATCCGGATCGCCCTCGCGCGCCCGCTCCAGCCAGCCCTCCGCGGCCCGCAGCGCGGCACCGGCGGCCGCGGGGTCCCCCGCCTTGGCGTGCGCCCGGGCCTCGACGAGGCGGAAGAAGCTCATGGTGCGGGCGGTGGCCAGGCCCCGGTTGCGCTCGATGGCGGCCTGCGCGAGGTCCACGCCCTCGTCCGGGAAGTCCCGGTAGGTCGCCTGCAGGGACATCGAGGCCAGGACGTACCCGCCGAGCGGCACGTCGGCGGCCGCGCGGGCGAGCCGCAGCGCCTGGATGTAGTAGCGCTGGGCCGCTTCCTGCTGGCCGGTGTCGAAGGCCATCCACCCGGCCAGCCTGGTCAGTTCGGCGGTCGCCCCGAACAGCGCGCGGCCCACCTCGTCGGTGTAGGAGCCGAGCAGCAGCGGCGCCGCGTCCACCCGAAGGCACTCCGGGACCATCGAGGAACGCCAGTCCCCTCCGCCGTACTTGGAGTCCCAGCGGCGCGCGTCCTCGGCGGCCTCGCGCAGCTTGGTCACATCGCTGTGGCCGACGCGCTGGGGTGAGGTGTCGGAGAGGGTCGTGGGCGGCCCGTGCGGAGTTTCGCCCGAAGGCTGGGCGGGCACAACCGTGGACGGCGGCGCCGGAACCCCTCCCGGCGAGGCCGATCCCGATCCCGATGCCGGCACCCTTGCCGACTCCGGCACCTGTAGCGACCCCGACCCCGAACCCGAACCCGGCACCTGTAGCGACCCGGCTCCCGGCCCCTGTACCGACCCCGGGGCCTGTAAGGGCCCGCGCGTCGCCACGGACTCGCGAGGCGCACCTTCGTGACCGGTGCCGGTGCCTTGGCTGTGACCTTGGCTCCGCCCCTGCCCCTGCCGGCCCGGCTCGCGCGCCACCGAACCGTCCGCGGGAGATATCAGCCACCGCGAGGCCGGCGTCGCGTACGCCGACACCGCGAAGGACCCTGCGAGCGACTGCCAGATCCCGCCACCGCCGCGGCGGCCGGCGAGGTCGAGCCGGTAGAGGTCGGTGGCCGAGCGCACGGCCGCGCCGATGTCGCGCGGGAAGGCCAGCCCCACCTCGGGCGCTGGGTCCGCGTCCGCCAGGCCGATCTCGTGCAGCGGCACGGGCCGCCCCAGTTTCGCGCCGATCGCGGCGGCGATCAGGTGCGGGGCGGCGCCCTGCGGCACCATCCCCTTCGACACCCAGCGGGCGACCGACGTCTTGTCGTACCGAAGCGTCAGGCCGCGCTGCGCGCCGAGGTCGTTGACCCGGCGGGCCAGCCCGGCGTTGCTGATGCCCGCCAGGGCGAGGACGGCGCCGAGCTTCTCATTGGGCTCGCGGAGCTCCCTGGACATGCGCCACCCCTCGTCACACGCGGAACGCAGACGCCGCCGGGGCATAGGCGCCCGGCATTTCGTAAACCCAGCGTAGTTCCCCGCCTCCCAAGCGTTAAGGCCCTGAAGTCCGTATGGCGGGATTGTTGTCCGTATGCACAGTCCGGGCACTGCCCGGGCCCGGGGCGCACGTGTCAGCGCGTGCTCCGTCCGTGTGGCCGTGCGCCCGGCCGTGCGCTCTGGCCGCTTCCGGGGCCCGGCGATTCGATGTGCGGTGCGTGGGTCGGCCCGCTGCGTGGATCCGGCGGGCCGGGGGATGCCGCTGCCTCAATCCCCGCGGGTGGCGGAACGGTCCGGGGGGTGGATCCCGCCTCCCGGGCCGCGCCCCCGCAGCCGGGCCCCGGGGGCCCTCAGTACGGCCGAAGAATGGCCGAAACCGACCTATGGGGCGGTGGGAACGGAACGCCAAATACCGCATGGGCGGGGCGTGTTCGTCTGCATGTGCGCCCCCTTAACCCCTCCCGCACGCCTGTCTCGTGGCAGCATGGACCCCGAGCCACCCGGGGTCCCGGCCGGCCGCGCCCACAGCGCTGACCGTGTCGTCCGTGCCGTCCGTTGCCCCGGTCATTTGCCCACAGGCTGGGGAGGCGGCGGTGCGCTGGTTGGTGGGGTGGAGCAGTATCGCCGCGAGCTTCGGCACGGCCGGACGGGTCGGGGGCCAAGGCGCCGGCCAGAGCGCCCGCCAAGGCTCCGGCCAGCGGGGATACGGATCCGGCAACGGCTCGGGATACGACTCCGGTTCGGGCTCTGGATACAACTCCGGCTCGGGATACAGCTCCGGCAACGGCTCCGCCTACGGCTCCGGATACGGGGACCCCGGCGGCCCGCTGCGCGGCGGCCTCGCCGACGCCGCCCACCCGGACGACCCCGCCGCCCAGGACGCCGAACGCACCGTCGTCCCCGTCGGCGCCCAACTGCTGTGGGGAGACCCCGACCCCCTGTGGGCCGTCGGCGACTGGCGCCCGGACGAGATCCGCACCCTCACCGCCGACCCCGCCGACCCCTTCACCCGGCTCGCCGTCCTCGGCTGCTGCGGCGCCACCGACGCCGAACTGCGCCGCGCCCTCTACGCCGCCCGCGGCGGAGCGCTGCGCCACCTCACCCAGTGGTCCGGCAGCTACACCGCCGTGGTCCAGGCCGGGCGCCGGATCACCGTCCTCGGCGACCTCGCAGGCGCGCGACCCGTCTTCTACACCCCGTGGGCGAGCGGCACCGCGTACGCCACCGCCGCCCTCCCGCTCGCCGACCTCATCGAGGCACAGCTCGACATCGGCCACCTCGCCGCCCTGCTGGCCTGCCCCGACAGCCCCGAGGCACTGGGCGACGGCACACCGTACGTCGGCGTCCGCCGCATCCCGCCCGGCCACGCGCTGATCCTGCGCGAGGGCTCGCGGGAGATCACCGGGTACGAGGCGGTCGCCTCCCTCGCGGTGGCCGCGCCCGTGACCGACCCCGGGCGCGCGGTGGAGGGCGTACGCGAAGCTTTGGTCGACGCGGTGCGCGCCCGGCTCACGGCGCCCCGGCATGCTCCCGACACCCTGCCCCACGATCCCGGCCCCGTGCCCGGAATGGGCCCCGCCGACCGGCGTGCGGCCCGGGGCGCGCCCGCGCCGGTCCCCGGAGTCGGCGCCGACCTCTCCGGAGGCAGCGCCTCCGCCACCCTCGCACTGCTGGCGGCCGGACTGCCGGGGGCGCCGGGCACCCTGCCCGGGTCCGGGTCCGGATCCAGGCTCCTCGCGGTCACCTTCAACGACCTCGCCACCCCGCAGGGCCGCGAGGACGAGCTCGAACGGGCCCGCGTCATCGCCGCCGACCCCCGCCTCCACCACGTCGTCGTGGCCGCCGCCGAGGAAGCCCTCCCGTACGCCGAGCTCGACGGGCCGCTGACCGACGAACCCGGCCCCTCGCTCGTCTTCGCCGCCCGCGACCGCCGCCGCCTGGCCGCGGGCTCCGCCGACCACTTCACCGGACACGGCGCCCGCCAGGTCCTCGACGCGCACCCGGCCCGCATGGCCGACCTCCTCATGGACCGCCGCCGGCGCCACCTGCTGCGCCCGGTCGCGGCGTTGGCCCGCTCGGCCTCCGCGTCCGGTGAGTCCCTGCTGGTCCCGCTGACCGTGTACTCCGCCGCCCGCCGACTTGCCCGTACGCCGTACCGCGCGGGCATGGAAGCCGCCGCGGCCCGGCTCCGCGCCGGCGGGGTCGACAGGGGACCCTCCGGTCCGGTGGACGCCTCCCTCGCCGCCCTCACCTGGTCCCGGCCGGGCCCGGCCGCGGGCTGGCTGACCGGCGAGGCCCTGGCAGAGGTATCGATCCGGCTCACCGCCGCCGCCGGGCGCCCCCCGCTCTCGCTGCGGCCCGGCGAGGCGCGGGCCCGCGCCCTGCTCGCCCGACACGCGGCGGACCACCGGGTGTTCGAGCAGGCGGTGGAGGTGCGGAGCCAGCGGCTGCACGCGCCCTTCCTGGACAACCAGGTCGTGCGGGCCGCCCGCGCCCTCCCCGAATCCCTGCGCGTCCAGCCCGGCGCGCGGGCGGCGATCCTGCGCAGCGTGCTGTCCTCGGCCGGAGTCCGCGAACTGCCCCCCGGCTGGGGCGCCACGGCCCACGCCCCGAACGAGACGGCGACCCGGCTGGGCCTTCGCACCGCCCTGCAGGAACTGCTCGCGCTCTTCGCGGCCCCGCTGCTGGCCGACGCCGGGCTGATCGAGGCCCGGGTCGTCCAACAGGCCCTGCTCGACGCCGCGGAGGGCCGCCCGGCCCCGCTGGACGGCCTCGCCGAGCTCGTCTCCATGGAACTGTGGCTCCGCCGCCTCCTCTCCCGCCGCGGCACCTGCTGGACCGGCACCTCCACCCCCCGCCGCCGCGCCCTCCCCCCGGACGCCCCCCTCGCCCCCCTGGGCACGGCCCCCCGCTGCTCCCTCTCCCCCCGCCAGTAGCGCGGACCCGCCGGGGGTGCGGCCGGGCGCGCGGGCCGGCGTGCGCCGGGGCTCGGCCTAGGGTGCACCGGGGCCGCCCGGGGCCCGGGCAGCCGCTGCGCGGAGCGGTCCCCTGCCCGCCCTTCCACCGTTCCCTGGGGGGCTTCGCCCCAGACCCCTTCACGGGGGGCTCCGCTGCGGGGTCCGCTGCGCTTCCCGCGCCTGTCCGGCGCCCTGGCGCTCTGGGGCTGCCGCCCCAGAGCGCAGCGCCCCGCCTCGCCTCTCGGGGCTGCGGCCCACGCCCGCGCGCAGCGCCCGCCTCGGCTCTCGGGGCTCGCCCAGACCCCGCGCGCAGCGCCCGAGCCGTTCTCCGGGGCTCCGCCGTAGAGCCCGTCGCCTGGGGCTCCGCCCTGCTTCCCGCGCCCTGCGCTTTCGCCCCCGACCCCGGTTCCCGGGGAGCTGTACGGTCCGGGGCACCGCCTGGCCCCGCGCGGACTCACAGCGCTCCGCGCTGCCCGGTGCGGCCGGATGGGTGGGCCGCCGGCGCGCTGATCCAGCCCCGCCGGCGTTTGAGGCGCGGGGTCCGGGGCTGGCCCCGGGGGCCGCGCCGTCGCACGGGACCCGCCGCGCGAACCCGGCCCCGCCGCAGCCGGGTCTGTGCGCGGCCCGGGCGGCGCATCCAGCCCCGCCGGCGATTGAGGCGCGGGCCCCGGGGCTCGGTCCGAACCCGCCGCGCAGGCCCGCTCCGGCCCGGCCCGGCCCGAGGGCCCCCGAAACTCACGCCCGCCCCCGGCGAAGGCAGGGCAGTATTGGGCAGTGCGGTATCGAATCCTCGGCGTCACCCAAGCCCGTAGCGAGACCGGCGCCCCCCTCCCCATCGGCGGCGCCCGCCTGCGCGCGCTGCTCGCCGCCCTCGCCCTCCGTGCCGGCGGCCCCGCGGCCGCACCCGTCGCCGATCTGGTCGACGAGGTCTGGGGCGACGCCCCGCCCCAGGACGCCCCCGCCGCGCTGCAAGCCCTCGTGGCCCGGCTCCGCCGCACCCTCGGCAGCCGGGACACCATCCACGCCGACCCCACCGGCGGCTACCGCCTGGCCGCCGCCCGGGACGAAGTCGACCTGCACCGTTTCACCCGGCTCGCCCGCCAAGGCGCCGCGCAGCTCGCCACCGGCGAGCCGGCCACCGCCGCCGGGACCCTCCGCGCGGCCCTCGCGCTCTGGCAGGGCCCCGCCTTCGCCGACCTGCCCGAGCCCGCCCGTACCGCACACGCGGCCGCCCCCGAGGCGCTGCGCACGGCCGCGCTCCGGGACCGCATCGAGGCCGACCTGCGCAGCGGCTCCCCCGCCCCGGCGACGCTCCTGCCGGAGATCGAGGCGCTGATCCACGAGCACCCGTACGACGAACCCCTGCGCGCCCAGCAGCTCCGCGCCCTGCGCGCGGCCGGTCGCCCCGCCGACGCGCTCGCAGCGTACGACCGCACCCGCCGTGCCCTCGCCGAAGGCCTCGGCGCCGACCCCGGCCCCGAACTCACCGCCCTTCACGCGGAACTGCTCCAGGCTCCGGATCCGGCTCCGTCTCCGGTCCCGGTCCCGACCCCCATAGCGCCACCCCCACCGCCACCGCAGGACCGCCCCGGCAACCTCCGCCCCCGCCTCACCTCCTTCGTCGGCCGCGAGCCCGAACTCGCCGCCCTCCACGCCGACCTCGCCGGCCAGCGCCTCGTCACCCTCACCGGCCCCGGCGGTTCCGGCAAGACCCGCCTCGCCGAGCACGCGGCCGCCGACCACACCGAACCCGGCTGGCTCGTCGAACTCGCCCGCCTCGACCACCCCGCCGCCGTCCCCGGCGCGGTCCTCAGCGCCCTCGGCCTGCGCGAAAGCTCCCTCGTCGCCCGCGAACGCGAGAAGGGCGCCGCCGACGACCCGACCGCCCTCCTCGTCGAGCACTGCGCGCACCGCCGCCTGCTGCTCGTCCTGGACAACTGCGAGCACGTCATCGGCGCCGCCGCCACGCTCGCCGAACGCCTCCTCACGCACTGCCCCGGCGTACGGATCCTCGCCACCAGCCGCGAACCCCTCGGCGTCCCCGGCGAGCGCGTCCGCCCCGTCGAGCCGCTGCCGCCCGACCCCGCGCACCGCCTCTTCGCCGAGCGGGGCGCCGCCGCCCGCCCCGGCTTCACCGCCGCCGACGACCCGGCCGCCGTCGCCGAGATCTGCGCCCGCCTCGACGGTCTTCCGCTCGCCATCGAGCTGGCCGCCGCCCGGCTGCGCCTGCTCACCCCGCGCCAGATCGCCGACCGCCTCGACAACCGCTTCCGCCTCCTGACCACCGGCGCCCGTACCTCCCGCACCCTGCTGCCCCGCCAGCAGACCCTGCGCGCGGTCGTCGACTGGTCCTGGGACCTGCTGGACGAGCCCGAACGCACCGTCCTGCGCCGCCTGTCCGTCTTCGCCGGCGGCTGCGACCTCGCGGCCGCCGAGGCCGTCTGCGCGCAGGTCGGCCTGGATGCCTGGGACGTCGCCGACATCCTCGGCTCCCTCGTCGACAAGTCCCTCGTCCTGGCCGAGCCCGAGCCCGCAACCGTGCCCGCTCCCGCTCCCGCACCCGCTCCCGCACCCGCGACCGCCCCCGCCTCCAAGCCCGGTGCGAACGACGGCTCCGAAGCCACCGCCATGCGCTACCGCATGCTGGAGACCATCCACGAGTACGCCGCCGAACGCGCCGCCGCCGACGAGGCGGACGCCCACGCCACCGCCCGCCGCCACGCCGCCCACTACCTCGCCTTCGCCGAGGAGGCGGAGCCCCGCCTGCGCTCCGCCGAACAGCTGCCCTGGATCCGGCGCGTCGAGACCGAGCTCGACAACCTCCGCGCGGCCTTCGAGACAACCGTCGCGGCCGAGGACCCCGAGACCGCCCAGCGCCTCGTCTTCGCCCTCGGCTGGTTCTGGTGGCTGCGCAACTACCGCGGCGAGGGCGCCGAATGGACCACCCGCGTCCTCGCCGTCACCCCGCCCGACCCGCCCGAGGGAACACCTGGGTACTGGCCCTTCATGCGCCTCCAGGTGCTCCACGTCTTCCTGCTCGCCGAGGGCCGCTCGGCCGAGGAACTCCGCACCCCCGAGTACCTGGCCCTCGCCGCCCGCATCACCGAGGCCTTCCGCCACGGTTCCCCGGAGACCACCCGTTTCCCCGGCATGCTCTGGCCCATGGCGACGTACCTCGGTGGCGGCGGCGCCGAATTCCACACCCACCTGGACCAGGCCGTGGAGAACTGCCGCCGGCACTCCGGCGATTGGGAGCTCGGCGTCACCCTGATGCTCCGCACGCACGTCGCCATCGACATCACCGGAGGCCTGCCGAGCGTCGAGGGCGACCTCGCCGAGCTGCACGAGATCGCCCGCCGCGTCGGCGACCGCTGGACCCGCGCCCAGGTCGCGAGCGCCGCCGGCGAGTTCGCGATCTCGCGCGGCCAGTACGCCCTGGCCCGCACCGAGTACGAAGAGTGCCTGCGCCTCGCCCGCGAGGTCGGAGCCCACATCGAGGCGCCCTTCGCCATCGCCCGCATCGCGGAGACCGCCTTCTGCGCCGGGGACTTCGACGGCGCCGAGCGGCTGCTGGTGGAGGCGATCACCGAGGCCGAGCGGCACGGCGGGGTGTACGACGTACGCGCCTACGGCCGGCTGCTCGCCTCGATGATCTCCCTGTGCCGCGGGCGGCTCGACGTGGCCCGCAGCGAGTGCGACCGGGGCCGGGCCGAGGCCGCGAAGCTCACGGTGCCCCCGCAGCTGACCGCCGGACTCGACAACATCGATGCCGTCCTCACCGCCCGCGAGCAGGGTCCCGCCGCCGGCCTGGCCCTGATCGGCCCGGCCCTGGGCACGGCCGTCAACGCGCACTGCGCCGAGCGCGTCCTGGCCGCTCTCGCCGAGACCGCCGCCGTCCTGCTGGCCGCCACCGATCGCCCCGTCGAGTCCGTACGGGCCTTCGCGGCCGCCACCGCCTGGCGCGCGGGCAACCCCCGCTCGGTCCCGGAGCGGACCGCCCTGCGCGGACTCCCCGACCGGCTGCGCGCCGCGCTCGGCGGGGACCGCTACGCCCGGGAGGAAGCGGCGGGCGCCGCACTCGCCCCGGCGGAGGTCGCGGCCCTGGTCACCGGCCACTGACCGGCCGGTGCCTACTGCCTACTGCCTACTGCCTACTGCCTACTGCCTACTGCCTACTGCCTACTGCCTACCGGCAAGCGATCACGGCATCGGCCCAGCTCGCGAGCGTCGGCAGACTGCCCTGCCCCACCTGCTCCACCACCAGCTGCAGCGTCTTGCGCCCGGCCAGCGACACCTCCACCGCCGCGGCCGGGTCCTCGTACCCGAGCGTGCGGGACTGCCACAGCCGCTGGCCGTCCCCGTACACCGAGAACCTCACCGTGCCGTCGGTGAGCAGTGACAGGCCGTCCACCCCCGCCCGCGCCGAGAAGGTCGTGCACTGCCGGTTGAGGGCGATCTCCACCGAGGAAAGGGAGTTCACGGTGATCCCCTGCCCGAACCGCCGGTCGCCGATCTCCAGCCCCCACCGCTGCCACACCCAGCTGCTGCGCCAGGTCTGCAGTTCCGGGCCGCTGTGGTCCCCGAAGGCCGAGTGGCCGAGCCGGACGAGCGGGAACCCCTGCGCCGGCTCGGGCGCCGCCTGCGAGCGGGACGGGGACGGGGACGGGGACGGCGTCGGGCTCGGTGAGAGCCGTACCCGGCTCGGAGACGGCTTCGGTGCCTGGGGGGCGAGGGAGGTGCGCGACGCGGCGGGCGTGGGCGAAGCCGACGCCTTGCGCGGCGGCGCTACGGGTTCCCGCGCGGGCGGCGCCTGCGGCTCCGCCGCGACCGGGGCGGAAGGTCCGGGTACCGGCACCGCCGGCGCGGCCGCACTGGGCGCCGGCTTCGCCTGGGCCTGCGGCTCGGGGTCGTCCCCGGCGAGGGCGAACACCACCCCGGCCGCCGCGGCGACCGCGATCCCGGCGGCGAGGGCGGCCTTGGCCGGCAGCCCGAGCCCCTCGGACACCGCGGCACCCCCGGCACCGGCCCCCGACCCGGCACCACCGGCCGCACCACCCGCCGCGCCCGCGGCACCGCCAGCCGACCCGGCACCCGCAGCCCCGGCCCCCGCCCCGGCAGCGCCCGCGGTGGAACCGCCCGCGGCAGCCGCGGCGGCTCCCGCACCACCCGCGGCGGCGACCCCGCCGACCACCGCTCCGGCCGCCTTGGCCGCGTACCCGGCGGCGAACCACCCGATGACCGCGACCGGCAGCAGCGCGGGAATGCCCGCGTTGACGTCCTTGAGCTCACCGGCGGCGAGCCGGCACTTCGCGCACTCCTCCAGGTGCTTGCGCAGCCCCCGCTCCGCCCGCACCCGCAGTCCACCGCGGGCATACGCCCCCAGCCGGTCCGCGTACCGCGCGCAGTCCCCGCCCGAACTCAGCGCGGAACTCACATGGGCCTGCAGATAAGCCTGCTTGAGCCCTTCCCGGGCCCGGCTGGCCAGCACCGCGGTCGCGTTGGCAGTCAGACCGAAGAGCGGGGCGATCGAGCTCGGCGAGGCCTCCTCGACGGTGGTGTGCCACAGCACGGCCTGCCACCGCTCGGGCAGGCTCCGGAAGGCCTGCATGGCCAGCGACTGCTCGGCCTCGTGCATCGCCCGTACATCGGCGCCCAGTTCCAGGGTGTCGTCCCCGGACAGCCCGACACCGCTCTCGGCTCCCACCGCCGCCTGCTCCGCGAACACCGCGAAGTCCTCGACGAGATGCTCCCGCCGGGCGGTCTTGGTCCAGGCCGCGGCCACCCTTCGTACGGTGGTCAGCAGATAGGCCCGCACGGACTGGTCCGGACCGGCCCCACCCCGTACGGCCTGCAGTGTCCGCGCGAACACCTCGGCGGTCAGGTCGTCCGCCGTGTGCCCATCGCGACAGCAGCTGCGCGCGTAGCGCCGTACGGAATCGGCGTGGCGACGGAACAGCTCCTCATACGCGCCGTCGTCACCGCCGCGCATCCGGGCGATCAAGTCCCCGTCGGAGGGCGGCTGCTCACCGCTCGCCGCGGCGGCGTGCCGCCCGCCCGGTTCGCGCTGCGCAGGTACCTGCCGTGCGGGCAGACTGCCCGCCTCGACCTCGCCACCGGCGCCACCGCGTGGCTCTTCCCGCCCGTCAACGCTCATCGCGGAAGCCCCCGCACGACACACTCAACCGGTACACCGATCCAGCGTGTCACACGGCGCAGGCGCGTCGGACCCGTCTGCACGCCATCCACTCGTCCGGGGACATCAGGTGCCGGGGCGGCAACACCGCACCGGTCCCCACCCGTTCGAGCGAGCAACTGTTCGACGGGGTCCTGTCGACCCCCGCCGTCCCCCGACCGCAGGGCCGGGGCGGGGGCCTCCACGACAGGAGCGTCACACCGTCCGGGAGCGCAGCCCCTCGAGCAGGATCTCGAGCAGCCGGGCCGAAGCCGCCGCCTGCTGCGCCGGGTCCGGCAGCGCGGGAGCGGCCGTCGCTATCACCAGCAGCACATCGGCCACCGTGACATCGGCGCGCAGCTCACCCGCCTCCCGGGCGCGGTCCACCAGCTGGCCGACGACCTCCAGCAGCGCACCCGCACCCGAGTCGTCCGCGGGCTCGTCCTCGACGGCGGTCCGTGAACCCACGACCCGCAGCTCCGGAGCCCCGCCGGCCTGGCGCTGGTGCGGCACCCGCGCGGGCTCCGCCTCCTCGGTGCCGTCCTCGCCCGCGGAGCCGACCCGCAGCACCTGCGGCGGCAGCAGCCGCCCGGCGCCGGAGGCGACGGAGGTGCGCAGGAAGCGCGACAGCGCCTGCCACGGCTCCTCCTCCTGGCCGAGGGCGGTCCGGGCCTGCTCGGTGAGCCGGGAGGTCTCCTCCTCGGCTATCCGCCGGACCAGGACGTCCTTGCTCGGGAACCGCCGGTAGACGGTGCCGACACCGACGCGCGCGCGGCGCGCCACGTCCTCCATCGGAGCCCCGTAGCCCAGCTCGCCGAAGACCTCGCGGGCCGCGCGCAGGACGTGTTCGAGGTTGCGCTGTGCGTCGACGCGCAGCGGCGTGGAACGGCCCACGCCATGCGTGGTGCTGCCCGTCATCAGGCGGCCATTGCCCTCGGTCGAGGCCGACAGTGCGGTCGCAGAACCATGGAAATCGGAAATGTGCATATGTTTCCCCCGGTAATCATTTGTCTCCCCCCGGAGACACTCCCCGCCTTCGCGTCGAGGTGGGCCACGGTCATGAGGGCCCTGGTCCTACTCCTCGACGAGATACGAACATAGTTGAGCCAGAGTCAATTCAGAAGAGGCAGCCCCGGACGGACCACCGCCCGATCGGAGCATTCACCCCCACTTTTCCGTTCCAAGCCCCCGGAATCACTCCTTCCACACAGTCTGACCTGCGCACCTTTATCTCCACCAGCACGCCCCGACAGCCCCGTCACGGGACCCTCTCCGGTCACACAATCTGTCGGGCCTGTGGACAAACTCCCGGCCACGTTGCGTCATGGGATGGTGAAGGCTGCTAACTCCCGGGGCACGGCCCCCGGTACCCCGCCCCGCACGCGGATCCTGATCGTCGGCGGCGGCTACGTAGGCATGTACACGGCGCTACGGCTCCAGCGAAAGCTGAGATCCGAAGAAGCCGAGGTCACGGTGGTCTCCCCCGAGCCATACATGACGTACCAGCCCTTCCTCCCGGAAGCGGCCGCGGGCTCGATCTCCCCGCGCCACGTCGTGGTCCCGCTCCGGCGCGTCCTCGACAAGTGCCGCATCGTCGTCGGCGAGGCCCGGAGCATCGACCACGCCAAGCGGACGGCGACCATCACCACCCTCGCCACCGAGGAGGCGGGCGCCGACGCCATCGAGATCGAGTACGACGAACTCGTCCTCGCCCCCGGCTCCGTCTCCCGCACCCTCCCCGTCCCCGGGCTCGCCGACTACGCCATCGGATTCAAGACCGTGGAGGAGGCCATCGGCCTGCGCAACCACGTCATCGAACAGATGGACATCGCCTCCTCCACCCGCGATCCCGCCATCCGCGACGCCGCCCTCACCTTCGTCTTCGTCGGCGGCGGATACGCGGGAGTCGAAGCCCTCGGCGAGCTCGAGGACATGGCCCGCTACGCGGCCCGGTATTACCACAACATCAAGCCCGAAGACATGAAATGGGTGCTGGTCGAGGCCAGCGACCGGATCCTCCCCGAGGTCGGCCCCGAAATGGGCGTCTACACCATCCGCGAACTGCGCCGACGCAACATCGACCTGCGCCTGGAGACCCGCCTCGAATCCTGCGAGAACCGCGTCGCCGTCCTCAGCGACGGCGCCCGCTTCCCCACCCGCACCGTCGTCTGGACCGCCGGCGTCAAACCCCACCCGATCCTCGCCGCCTGCGACCTGCCCAAGACCGACCGCGGCCGCCTCGCCTGCACCGCCTTCCTCACCGTCGAGGGCGTCGAGCACGCCTGGGCCGCCGGCGACGCCGCCGCCGTCCCCGACATCACGGCCGAGGAGAAGGGCCGCGAATGCGCCCCCAACGCGCAGCACGCCGTCCGCCAGGCCAAGGTCCTCGCCGACAACCTCGTCCACGCCCTGCGCGACGAGGTCCTCACCGAGTACGCCCACAAGTACGCCGGCTCCGTGGCCTCCCTAGGCCTCCACAAAGGCGTCGCCCACGTGTACGGCCGCAAGCTCAAGGGCTACCCGGCCTGGTTCATGCACCGCGCCTACCACCTCAGCCGCGTCCCCACCTTCAACCGCAAGATGCGCGTCCTCGCCGAATGGACCCTCTCCGGTCTCTTCAAGCGCGAGATCGTGTCCCTAGGCTCGCTCGAACACCCCAGGGCAGAATTCGAACTCGCCGCAGGCAAAGGGCCCAAGGAGCCCCCGAAGAACGGCGAAAGCTGACGTTGTCAGTGCCGTCCCACACACTGGACGTGTGACCATAGGTGGGCTCACGCCTGCACAGAGTTACGCCATCAGTGACCCCGGCCGGCGACCGACACCAGAACGGCAACCCCCGCGACAGCACCCGCGACCGCGACCACGAGCGACACCACGAGCGACACCACGAGGCTTGAACGCAGTGAACTTCACGCGCTGGAGCGCCCGGTTTCCCGGAACGCCGCGCCGCGCCGCCGCCCGGTCCGAACACGCCGCCGCCCAGGCCAAGCGGGGCGAGGGCGCAGTCCCGGCCGCCCGCGGCGCGGCCGGGCATGCCGCGACGGCGCCCGGCGCGGGCCCCGCCGAGCCCACCGTCTCCGGAGCCGGCTCGGCCACCGGAGCCGGCTCGGCCGTGCTCATCCCCGTGCCCTCCCTCGAGGAGCTCTCCGTACGGGAGGTCCTCGACCGGCTCCCGGCGCTCGTCGCCCTCGTGCACGGCCCCGAGCACCGCGTGGCCTACGTCAACGACGCCTACACCACCGGCTTCGGCGCCCGCGCCGCCGGCGACCCCGCCGCCGTGGCCCTCCCCGAACTGAGCGAGCTCGGCCTCCTCCCGCTGCTCGACCAGGTCCAGCGCAGCGGCAAGCCCCGTACCGCCAAGAACCGCGCCGCGCCCGGCGGCGGCAGCTCGTACACCGTCACCTGCACCCCGGTCGACTTCCCCAAGAGCGACACCGAGGCCGATCCCGATCCCCACCACACCGGGGTCCTGATCCACCTCGCCGACGTCACCGACCACGCCGAAGCCGCCGACCGGCTCCGCGCCAGCGAGCGCCGCCAGCGCGAGGCCGTCGTCACCCTCCAGCGCTCCCTCCTCCCGCAGGAACTGGAACAGCCCGACGACCTGCGCATCGCCGCCACCTACCAGCCCGGCGGCACCGAGGCCGCCGTCGGCGGCGACTGGTACGACGTGATCACCCTCGGCGCCGGCCGCACCGCCCTTGTCATCGGCGACGTCATGGGCCGCGGGGTCCGCGCCGCCGCCGTCATGGGCCAGCTCCGCACCGCCGTCCGCGCGTACGCCCGCCTCGACCTGCCCCCGCACGAGGTGCTCCAGCTCCTCGACGGACTCGCCGCCGAGATCGACGCCAGCCAGATCGCCACCTGCGTGTACGCCGTCCACGACCCCAACGAGGGCCTCCTCGCGTACGCCTCCGCCGGCCACCTCCCGATCCTGGTCCGCGACGAGGACGGCACCGTACGCCGCGCCGCCGACCCCACTGGCCCCCCGCTCGGCACCGGCGGCTGGCTCCACACCTCCGGCACCATCGCCCTGGGCCCCGGCTCCACCGCCGTCCTCTATACAGACGGCCTGGTCGAGCGCCGCGGCGAGGACATCGACGAAGGCGTCGCCGCCCTGGAGCGCGCCCTGTCCGGCGCCCAGGGCACCCCGGCCGTCATTTGCGACCGCCTGATGCGCGCCCTCGGCGTGGACGCCGACCACGACGACGACGTCGCCGTCATGGTCCTCCAGCAGCCCGCCCGCACCGGAGCCGACGCCGAGCTCTTCCACAACGCGGCCCTGGAACTCCTCGGCGGCATCGAGGCCGCCCCGCGCGCCCGCGCCTTCGCCCAGGGGGTCCTCACCTCCTGGCGCTTCCCCGTGGAGCTGTGCGACCTCGGCGTGCTGGCCGCCAGCGAACTCGTCGCGAACTCCCTCCAGCACGGCACCCCGCCCATGCGCCTGCGGCTGCGCCGCACCGACCGCCGCCTGATCATCGAAGTCACCGACGGGGACGACCACCTCCCGCGCCGCCGCCGCGCCGAACCGGCCGACGAGGCCGGCCGCGGCATCTCGATCGTCGCCACCATCGCCTCGTCCTGGGGCTCCCGCCGCACCCCGGGCGGCGGCAAGGCCGTCTGGTGCGAGTTCGCACTCCCGGACAAGTAGCCGACGTTCGGGCAGGTATCAGGTATGGGGAAGGCCCCCCTACCACCGCTAGGGGGCGGTCCCCAAAATGGGTGGTCTGTTTAAAAAAAAACATGCCCCGCTGCACATAGAAAAATGGGAT
>NZ_JBHWVM010000125.1:5314-19458 GCF_042736805.1 Streptomyces sp. NPDC060031 | reverse complement strand
CCCCGGCCGGTTGCGGCCGGGGCGACCTCCTCTGCCAACCATTGCGCGGACTGCAGGGCCCACCCGCAGCCCACTCCCCACAGGGGATCGCCGGTCAGGGCGGCGTCGCCGATGAGCGCGACGCCCGGTGCGGTCGGCTTGCGGCTGTGAAGCGGGTAGTCGACGGTGCCGGTGATCTTCGTGATGCGTTCGGCGGCGTCGATGGGCGGTGCCTCGGGCAGGGCGCGGACGAATGCGATGAAGCTGCCCTCCAGGTCTTCCCGGAAGGCCGGCAGCCGTTTCTTGTCCGGAAGCACCGCGACGACCGTCACCCCGTCGTCATTGGGAAACGCGTACGCCATGTCGGGCTCGAGGAACCAGGCGTGACTGATCCCGCCGTGCAGCGGAAGGTTGCGGAAGTGCGCGAGATAGCCGAACCGCGCGTTCTCGTACAGCCGAGAAGGCACTCCGGCGAACTTCGCTACGGCCGAGTCCTTGCCATCGGCGCCGACCACCAGGCGGGCCCGGATCTCGCGCTCGCCCTGCGCGGTCGACGCGCGCACCCCCAAGGTTCGCCCGGCTTCCCGGACCAGCTCGGTCACCTGGTGACCGAGGAGCAGATCGACGCCGGGGGTTTGCGCCGCATGGGACCTGATCAACGGGTCGAGGGTGCTGCGCCGAATGTTGTACGCGTACGGGAGCTCGGGGCCCGCCGGTGCGGCCCTCGGCTCGATCCATCCCCAGCGTGTGTACCAGCGGGCGTGGTTGCGGACGGCTCCCGCCTTCTCGAGGGCGGGGATGAGGCCGAGTTCGGCCAGCACCGGGTAGGCGTTGGCCGTGAGCGAGTGGGTGCAGAGCACCTTGTACGCTTCGGGGTCCGAGCGGCGTTCCAGCAGTGCGACGCGGACACCGCGTCGAGCGAGCAAGATCGCGGCGGCGCTGCCGGCGAGGCTGGCTCCGCTGATGTTCGTGGGAGTGGTGCAGTGCCACTGCTGTCAGGTACACGGCCAACTGTCAAGACCCCGGCGCAGCCCGGTAGGGGAACCCGCTGCGGTTGTCCGGCCGGGGCTCGTGCAAGATGACGCTGCCGGCCGGAACCGTGGTCGACTCCAACGCCGAGGGGAACCCATGCCGACCGCTGAACGCTGGCCCACGGCACCGACCGCGGCATGGGGTTCCGCCCCACCTCGGCGGGATGGGAAATGGCTCGCCCTCCTCGGTTGCACCGGAGCCCTGGGGTGCGCTGCGTCGGTACTCCTGGCCGTTCTCTTCGCGCCGGTCGCGGCGCTGGTGACGGTGACCCTCATGGGGCGCCTCTGGGTCCCCGGAGCTCCGGGCGACGCCATCGTGCTGACGAGTGCAGAGCTGGCTGGAGTGTGGAAGGACGAACGAGGCGGCAGCCTTGTCCTGGCCGGGGACGGGACGTTCAGCGCCTCATCCGCCTGTGGCGACTACTTCGACCCCGAGAGCGATGCCAGCTCCGGCTTCGGCCTCGCCCCGGTCAAGACGGGTACGGGGACCTGGGACCTCGAA
The DNA here is from genome assembly GCF_042736805.1 of Streptomyces sp. NPDC060031. Classification (NCBI taxonomy): domain Bacteria; kingdom Bacillati; phylum Actinomycetota; class Actinomycetes; order Kitasatosporales; family Streptomycetaceae; genus Streptomyces; species Streptomyces sp. NPDC060031. The sequence goes on along the minus strand of NZ_JBHWVM010000125.1, from coordinate 17,946 downwards.
TCGGGATCACCGATCGAGGGCGGGCCGGCGCAGTCGACCGTTCGCATCGCATTCGGCCCGCAGGGCGTGAGCACCGCGTACGAGGCGACCGGCACGGTCGGGGCCCCGACGCTCTGGACGTACATCGGTGATCCCGACAGCGGGGAACGCTGCATCCTGAAAAAGGAGACCACGCGATGAGCGACGAAGGCCTGGACGGGATCCTCCGCCGGCCACACACCCCGTCTTCCTGACCCACGAGGCGGCCCACAGCCTCCGGGGTGGGCTGCTCACACTCGCTCGATCCCGTCCAGAAACGGGACGATCGCATCCATGAAGTGCTCGCTCCGATCGCCGGCCACCATGTGCCCCGCGTCGGCCACATCGACGCGGCGGGCGTGGGGAACCCTGTCACGGAACTGCTCGGCGATGTCTTCGCGCACCACGTCGCTGATCCCACCGCGGACGAGCAGGATCGGCACGTCTGTGTGGCGCGCGGCGTCGAGGAGACGCTCCGCCATGCCGGGCGGGTCCATCCGGCCCTCGAAGCTGTCCAGCAGCATCCGGGGGTCCCAGTGCCAGACCCGGCGATCGCCGTGGCGTCGCAGGTTGGTCCCCATCCCATCCCCCATCCCGTCCCCCATCCCGTTCCGTACCCCCTCGGGGTCGTCCGGACGTGGGCGATGCGGCAGGTCGCCACCCCCGTGCGGCCAGGCGAGGGCCGGTCCGGCCCCAGGCGTGTCGCGTCTGGCCACCGCCGTGCAGCAGGACAAGAGGTGGCGAGGCCGCCTCTCCCCCACTCATCCGTCGCGAGCACGATCCCGCCGTGGCCCACGAAGCTCCGGGGCCGAGGCATTGCGCCGGCCGTCATACCGCGCCTCGGGTCCGCAGGGGCGCCAGCAGCTGCTCGCGGTAGGGATCCGCGGCCGCCGCGGCGAGTGCGACGTCCAGCGCGAACAGAGCGCGCGCGAGGAACCGGTCGGCATCGATCAGGGCGGCGACCCACTGATGCAGCGCACCCACGCACGAGGTTGGCGACAACGGTGGCCAACGCGTCAGTGTCGATGTCGGCGCGCAGGAGACCCTGTGTCCGTGCGTCCGCCATGGCCTGGCGGAGCTGGGTGAGCGGACTGTGGTCGGGCACGAGGCCGCCGTCCTCCCACTCACGCACCATGCGACGCGACACGACCGGGTCGCCCACCGCCATGAACGTGGTCAAGCATTGAGGAGGCGTACTTCCTTGCGCGGCCGGGCTCCTGCATCATGGCCCGGCACCGGAGTACACCCGCGCGGGCCGCCGCGACCCGCTACCGACCGCGACCCGGAGGTCCGTGTGCCGGCCCACGACCAGACAAGGCGCGACGAGCTGTACCGCGACCCGTACCCGCTCTACGCCCGCGCCCGCCGGGCCGAGGGGCTGACCTACGTCCCCGAGTTCGACGCGTGGCTGGTGGCCCGGGACCAGGACGTACGGGAGGTGCTGCTGCGCGCCGAGGACTTCTCCTCCGGCAACGCCCTGCTGCCGGACATCCAGCTCTCGGAAGCGGCGCTCGGTGTCCTGCCGCAGGGGTTCGCACCGCGTCCCACCGTCGTGACCACGGACGGCGCCGATCACAAGCGACACCGGGCCGTACTCAACCGCGGGCTGTCCTCCGCACGCGTGGCTGCCCTGCTCCCGTACGCCCGGGAGTGCGCGCGGGAGCTGGTGGACGGCATCGCGGCGGACGGGTCGGCCGAGCTGGTGGAGGCGTACGCCCGGCGGCTGCCCGGGCAGGTGGTCGGCCGGCTGATCGGGCTGGACCCGGCGGACGTGCCGGCCGCGGTGCACGGCGGGTACCGGGCCGAAGAGCTGCTGTTTCGGCCGATGCCGCCGCAGGCGCAGGCGGCCGCCGCCGAGGACGTCGTCGCGCTCCAGCACCTGTTGGACGGATACGTACGCGACCGGCGCGCCGCGCCCCGGGACGATCTGTGCTCGGCGATGGTGGCCGCTCTGGCTCCCGGCGCCGGCGAACTCACCCTGGAGCAGCGCCACGAGCTGGTGGCGAGCCTCCAGAACCTCCTGATCGCCGGATTCCTCACCACCAGCGCGATGATCGGCAGCACTCTGCTGCACCTGCTGCGCGACCGGCCGCAGTGGGAGGTGCTCCGCGCCGACCCGGCGCTCATACCGGCGGCCGTGGAGGAAGCGGCGCGCTACGACACGGCCGTACAGGCCTTCCGCCGCACCGCCACCCGGCCGGTGTCGCTCGCCGGCACGAAGCTCCCTTCCGGCGCCAACGTGCTGGTCGCCTACGGTTCGGCCAACCGGGACGAGGACCGGTACGGGCGAGCCGACCGGTTCGACATCAGCCGCCCCGCCGGTCACCACCACCTGGCCTTCGGCCACGGACCGCACGGCTGCCCCGGCTCGCAGTTGGCCCGGGAACAACTGCGCCTGACCCTGGAGCTGTTCACCCGCCGACTGCCGGGCCTGCGCCTGGATCCCGACGCTCCCTCGCCGACCATGCGTCCCACCTTGATCCACCGCTCACCGCAGACCTTGCACACGACGTGGTGAACACCTCCCGTGCGGACGGGAGATGCCTCGGGGGCTGGCCCCGTACCCGGTGCCGCTTCGCGTAGGACCAGGTCAGGTCACGCCACCTGGCGATCACCGCAGAGGCTGATCGACTTCAGAGCCGGAGGCCAGACCGGTCACAGACAGGATCGCTTCGACCGTCTCTTCAACCGTGTGCTCAGCGTTGTCGATCCAGGTCCCCTGCTGCCCGAGCTCGGAGCGCATCGCCTCGTCCAGCGGCGACCAGTCCGTGGCCAGGACCTTCTCCCGTGCCTGGTTGCGCCGCCAGGCCACTGCCGGGCCGGGAGCCAGGATGACGATGTGGAGCGGCACGGCCGCCAGCTCCGTGCGGTAGAAGTCAAGGTGGGAACGGCGGACCACGACATCATCGAGCACCGCGGTGAAACCGGCCCGCGCGAAGCTGTCCGCCAGAAGGCACGCGTTGCGGGCGCGCAGGAAGATCTGCCGGTCGGCTTCCGCGTTCGCAGCCGGCGAGGGCCATTGCCCACCCCTGACGATCATCTGCTGGAGGGCGTCCACCTCGACATGGGCCGACATCCGGAGGCGGCCGGCCAGCGCAGCGGCCACCGTCGACTTCCCGCTCCCGGGGATGCCGGTCAGCAGGACAGCCCCGGAAGCAGGCTCGCGGTCGACGGGCACCAGATCCAAGCTCATACGGATTCTCCGAACACAAACGATCAGGACGTGGGGACAGTACGCGATGCCCCTGCGCGGCCGCTTCCGAGTGAACGTCCGCGTTCGCACGGCGCGCCGTGGGTGTGGGCGGGGGATCCGACGGGTGACGATTCGGGGCGTACATGTCGTTCCGGCGACGTGACGCGAGCGCGCAGAGGGGTCCCGTGTCCACAGAGGAGAACAAGGCGCTGGTTCGCCGATTTTACCGGGAGATCGACGAGGGCAACCTGGACGCCATGGACGAACTCGTGGTCGAGGACTACCAGGACCACTCGCCGCCGCTGTTTCCGGGGATCGCACCCGGTCGCGAGGGTCTCAAGCAGGCATTCCGCCTGTTCTGGGACGCCACACCCGGAACCCACGAGATCGAGGACCAGATCGCGGAGGGCGACAAGGTCGTGACGCGGCTGACAGCTCGTGGAGTGCACGAGAGAGACCTCCCAGGCATCCCTGCCACCGGTAAGCCGATCACGATGACCGCGACGGTGATTCATCGCATCGAGAACGGGAAGCTCGCCGAAAAGTGGGCGGAGAAGGATCTCCTCGGCTTCCTTCAGCAGCTCGGTGTCATTCCGGCGCCCGGCGGGGCACCGCAGTAGCCCGGGGCGGCACTGCGATCCGAGCCGGGCCTGTCAGCCAGTCAGGCGGGCTCGCGCCTCTCGAACGAGCCGGGTCGAGGGCGCCAAGCAGGCCGGGCTCGCTCTCGCCCGCGCAGATGTGCGGTCCTTGGTGGTGATCTCGCCGGATGAATTCCACGGGCCAGCAGCGTGCTGGACTGGCAGAATCGCGACCGTGTCGATGGAGCCGCTGCTGGTCAGAGCCCGGGGGCTGTGGGAGGGCCTGGCCCGGGTGCCGGTGTCGTTCGCGCCCATGGGTGGTGTGAGCGTGGTCGTCTCGCCGGAATCGGGGTTGAGCCCGGTCGGCTGGGTCGGCGTCGTGGCTCTGGGCGAATCAGCGATCGTGACCGCGCCAAGCACGAGTACCGCTGTGATCGTTCGGGACGCGCTGGCCACGCTGCCGGTGGAGGCCGTCACGGATGCCGACGCGGTCCGCGGAGTCCTGTCGGTGGCTCGTGTGCTCGGTCCGGCGGCATTGTCGTACGCGTCCCCAGCGGTCTTCCGCCGTGCAGAGCCTGGTGTGCTGGCGGTGGAACAACTACCGGGCGGTCATCCGGACCTTCGGAGGCTGGAGGAGCTGGCAAGCCGTGAAGAGGCGGGCGAGGCCGCTCTGGACGAGATCACCTCTCCCGCGTTCGTGGTCCGCGAGCGCGGTCAGGTGGTTGCCGCTGCTGGATACCAGGCTTGGCCGAGCCGGACCGCCCACATCAGCGTGCTGACCGCGCCGCAGTCGCGGGGACGAGGGCTGGCCCGGTTGACGGGTTCGGCTGCGGTAGCTCACGCGCTCGGGGCAGGACGGCTGGCGCAGTGGCGTGCCCGCCCGCCTGCCTCCCGGCGTGTCGCGGCAACACTGGGGTTCGAGGAACTGGGTTCGCAACTCAGTATCGAGATCGCCTAGGGCCGGCCCCGCAGCCGAGGCGAGACTTCGACCGGCGGGGCCAGCCGACCGTCGGCCGTCCTTGGGAGCGGCAGATCGCTGGCCAAGTCATCAGGGCCGACAGGCCGTTCGGCCAGCGGGGCGCGGGGGGTCACAGGACAAGCTCAGGTCTGGCACTGCTTCGTGGCTGCGGGAGACCAGCCGCTCCAGGCAGCGCCTTCGGCCCGGGCGTGTACTCGGATCTCGACCTTCACGGGGCCGCACACGCGGGTCGTGCTCCCCACCTCGACGGGGCCGATGGCCTCGCCGGCCGGGACGTAGGCGCGGCCGCTGCCCACCTTCTCCCAGTGACCACCATCAACAACACGAAAGAATGCCTCGTAAGAGATGTTCACTCCTTTCGTTCCCGTATTACGCGCCTTGATGTGCGACGTGATCTCTCGCGTGGGGAATCGGCCGGCAGATCCCCGCTGGGCACTGATGCAGCCGTTGATGGCCACACGGCCGGTCGACGCACCTCCGCCACACGCGATCGCCGCGGCGTGAGCGTTGGCCGGGAGGGTCAGCACGGTCAGCGCGGCTGCGCCCAGGATCGTTCCGGTACGCCTCAGATGCAACGTTCCATCCCCTTCTTCGCGCCCGTTTTCCTTGAACAGACCATGATTCGCCTTGAAACACGACGTCCCATCGAGTTTTTCGCCCACATGGGTGCAGGCTCATCACGTGCCTCCCCGGATGGGCTCATAGCGGCATGTCCGGCGAGATCTTCGCGGCGTGCACGGTCAGCCGCCCGATCCGCGTTTCGTGGTTGGCCGCCGTCGTACTCTGGTCGGCGACCGCATCCGGCCTGGCGTCGTGGAGGTACCACGTGGTGAGCGGGGCCGCCGAGCCGGGCGTCATCTCCTCGATCTTCACGTGGGACGGCTCGGCCGCGCCCTGCGCCGACAGGGCCCACTCCTGCGCCCTGGGCACATCGGTGAGGACGCAGTCGTCGAGGGTGAGCGTCAGTTCCTGCCCGGGCAGGCCGAGGTCTCCCTGGGGGCCCAGGCCCGTAACCTCGCCGCAGGTGAACCGCTCCCCGCGGACGGTGACGTAATAGCTCCTGCTGGATGCGTTCGCAACGGATTCGGTCATGCCCCGCCCCTGCCCCGTCCGCACCCTCCCATACGTCCCGCCCCGGCCGGGACCTTCCCGCCGGAGCGGACGCCGTGCGCGCCCCCGGGCGCCTACAGGCGGCTCGCCGCCTCCACGCTGTCGGCGACCGGGAACAGGCCGCGGGCTTCCGTGAGGTCCAGGAGCCGGCCCAGCTGAGGGGGAACCGGGCCCGCCAGTACCAGGCGGCCCGTGCGCAGCAGGAGCAGCATCTGGTTGAGCATGGAGGAATCGGCGAAGCCGACCTGGCTGACGTCCAGGACGATCCTGCGTACGTCCGGGTCGGCGGCGGCCTGCGCGCTGGACTCCCTGAGCGGCTGCAGCGTGTCCTGGTCGAACTCCCCCACGCACACGATGACGCGGACTCCGTCCTCGTCCGGCCGTACCCGTACCTGCTGCTCCACCTGTGCTCCCTCGCATCGTTTCAGCGCTGCTCGTCCCCAGCCCGCTGCCCGCCGCAACAACCGAAGGCTACGCGCCCTCGGGACAGTCAGTGGACCCGGACACCGATGAGGCATGTGTCGTCGTCCGTGTCGGAAGTGCTGTAGGTCAGCAGGTTGTCGAGGCGTTTCTCCAGGGAGACCGCGGGGCGTGACGCCACGGTGAGCAGTTGTGCCAGGGAGTCCGAGACGGAGGCGTCCCGGCGTTCGACGAGGCCGTCGGTGTACATGAGCAGGACGTCCTTGCGTTCCAGCTGTACTTCTTCTTCCGCGTACGTGACGTCGGGCAGCGCTCCGAGGAGCGTGCCCGGGGCGAGGGGGAAGGCCCGGGCCTCCGTCCCCCTGACCAGGACCGGGGGCAGGTGGCCCGCGCGCGCCCAGCGCAGGCACCGGGTGTCCGGGTCGTAGATCCCGCAGACGGCGGTGGCCGTCAAATGGCTGGTGAGGTGGTAGGTGACGGTGTTCAGCCACGACAGCAACTGCGCCGGGCCGGCGCCGGTGACGGCCAGGCCGCGCAGCGCGTTGCGCAGGACGACCATGCCGGTGGCCGCCTGGATGCCGTGGCCGGCCACGTCCCCGACGCTGATGAGGATCTTCTCGTCGGGCAGCACCACCGCGTCGTACCAGTCGCCGCCGACGAGCGATTGCGACTCCGCGGGCCGGTAGCGGACGGCGATGCGGATGCCGGGGACCTCCATGGCGGCCGGAGCGGGGGGCATGATGGCCTGCTGGAGCTGCAGGGCGAGTCTGGTCCGGTCCGCGGATTCGGCTTCGCTGCTGGCGAGTTGGTCCCGCGTGGCCGCGAGGGCCACCTCCGTCCAGTGCTGCGCCGAGACGTCCTGGCAGGCGCCGCGTACGGAATACAGGCGCCCCTGCTCGTCCAGGACGGGTTCGGCCACTATCCGGATGTGGCGGGTGATGCCGTCGGGGCGCCGCAGCCGGAAGTCCACCGACGACTCGCGCAGCCGGTGCAGGAGCGTGCGCAGGAACCGGCCGATCGAGTTGACGTCGTGGGGGTGGGCGTGGTCGGCCAACTCCTCCAGGGGTACGGGGGCGGCGGTGCCCGGCAGCCCGAACAGGCTGAACAGCTGGCTGTTCCAGGTGATGGCGCCGGTGCGGACGTTCTCCTCGAAACCCCCGACCCGGCCGAGGCGTTGGGCGTGCTGGAGGAGGCTGGCCAGCCGTGCGGTCTCGTCCTCGACCTTCCAGATGAGGACGAGGGCGGCGCCGTGCCGGCTGATGCTGACGTCGGCGACCGAGGTGAGGGGCACCTCGTCGACGTAGGCCGTGAGCGTCGTACGCGGCGCCCGGCACGGTTCGCCCGTCGCATAGACCCGCTCCAGCTTGGAGAAGAGGCCGCCGGTCTCCGCAGCGGCCGGGTAGGCCTCGAGGAAATGCGCGCCGGTCACCAGCGAGCGGGGGCGGCCGGCGGGGTCCACGAAGCGGTTGTTGGTGTGGTGGATGCGGAAGTCGGACAGCCGGCCGCTCGGGTCGAGGTGGGGGGTGAGGATCAGGACGGGGTCGTGGAGGTGGTCGGTGAGGTCCGTCAGTTCCGCGACACCCGCCAGGTGGGAGGTCGGCGTGGTGGGGGGCGGTACGTCGGCGGACTGGTCCCCGAGCGTGTGGGCGCACAGCTCGGCCATGGCCTCGAGCTGCCGCAGGATCTGCGGAGGCTGCGGGGGCAGCCGGTCCGGCCAGCCGACCTCGAGCACCCCGTGGATGCGGCCACCGGTTCCGGCCGGGACCATGATCCGCCCGCCGTCGGGGTGCTGGCGTCGGCCGATGGTGGGGATCCCCGCGTCGGAGAGCCCGGCCACGAACGCGAGTTCACGGCTGTGCAGGGCCAGTCGGGCGCAGGTGGCCACCTCCGGCGGGACGTAGCGCCAGCGGCCGGCCTCCTCCTCCGTGAACCCGGCCTGGCCGACCAGGGTGAGCGAGGAGTCCGCGCCGACCAGCCAGATCGCGACCCCGCAGGCGCCCAGCGGTCCGAGCGCGTTCTCCAGCAGGGCGGTGGCGACGGCCTGGGAATCGGTCGCCGCCAGCGCCCGGCTCTCGGCCGCGCGCAGCCGGACGGCGGGGGCGGGCTCGTCCGGGTCGGAGGGATCGCCGCCGGCGGACCGGAGGAACTGCTCCGCGATCTCGCTGACGTGGTCGCGCGCGGCCTGGTTGATGACTTCGACCGCCAGGGCCAGGACGGTGACGCCCGACTGCTCGGCCAGCTTGGTCAGCTGCCGGGAGGCTTCGGCGGGCCCGCACCCCAGGCGCCCCACGAAGATGCCCTTGGCCATTTCGATCAGCGCACGCCCGTCGGCGGCCCACTGGGCGTCCAGGGCTTCCTGGCGCAGCCGCTCCACGGTGGCGGCGAGCCGTCCCACGTCGCCCGCCTCCGCGGTGCGGTGCGTCACCTGCTCTGCCGTCCGGCGCGCGGCCGGGAGCTCCGGCCCCCGGCTGCGGCTCCACGAGGGAGCCGAGGGCTGGGAGGCTCCGGGCTCGTCGTGTGCGTCGTTCACCGGACGTCGGCTCCTTCCGTACGCGCGGCGGGGACGGGAAGGAGCCACTGGCGGATGCGGGCGATCAGGTCGTTCGCGTCCACGGGCTTGGTGACGTAGTCGCTCGAGCCGGAGGCGATGCTCTTCTCGCGGTCGCCGGGCATGGCCTTGGCCGTGACCGAGATGATCGGCAGGTCGGCGAACCGGGGCATGTTCCTGATCTCGGCGGTCGCCGCGTACCCGTCCAGTTCGGGCATCATGACGTCCATCAGGATCAGGTCGACGCCCGGGGTGCTCATCAGGGTTTCGATGCCCTTGCGGCCGTTCTCGGCGTGCAGGACCCGGATGCCGTGGAGCTCGAGAATTCCGCTGATCGCGTACAGGTTGCGCGGATCGTCATCAACGACCAGGACGGACTTGTCCGCGAGGCTGGCGTCGATGTACGGGTGTTCAGCCGGGACGACCTCGGCTTCCGGCCGTACGAGGGGCAGGACGTCCCCCAGGCGGTCGACCGACAGGTGCAGGGTGATCCGTTCGCGGAGTTCGTCCAGGCTGGAGAGCACTTCGAGGCGCTGGCCGGTCGCGTACCGGTCGATCTGCTCCTGCTGCTCCCCGGTCATGCGCCGGTTGTCGTGGGCGAGCACCGGCAGTGCGGCCAGGGCCGTGTCTCCCGCGAGGGCCTGGAGGAAGCTCAGGGCCTCTCCGTTGGAGCCCAGTTCGAGGACCACGCAGTGGAACGGGGCCTGGGCGAGGACGGCGGCCGCGTCCGCGGCGGTCGTGGCGGCGAGGACCTCGACCTGTCCCGACGCGCCCGCGGCCACGCGTCCCGCGGCCAGATCGGCGGCGGCGCTCTCGGCGACGAGGCTGAGGAGACCGTTGCTGCGTTCCTCGATCACCAGGACCCGCCGGGGGTGGCGCTCCTGCGGCCCGTCGCCGCCGCTGTCGCCCGGCCGGCCGCCGGAGCCGGCGGTGGTTTCCTGCGCGGCGGGGGCCTGCCCGTCCCGGCCGGTGGCGTCGGGGCGCGAGACCGGCAGGTACAGCGTGAACCTCGATCCCGTGCCTGGCGTGCTGGTGGCCGTGACCACGCCGCCGAGGAGCCGGGCGATCTCCCGGGTGATGGACAGGCCGAGGCCGGTGCCGCCGTACTTGCGGCTGGTCGTCCCGTCGGCCTGCTGGAACGCGGCGAAGATGACCTCCAGTTGCTCCTCGGGGATGCCGATGCCCGTGTCGATGACCTCGAACGCCACCACCGCACCGGCCCGGGTCAGCTCTGCGGGGAGTTCCGCCGCGTTCGCGGGCGCGATCCGCACCTGGACCCGGCCGCGTTCGGTGAACTTCACCGCGTTGGAGAGCAGGTTGCGCAGGATCTGCTGCAGCCGGGCGTCGTCGGTGATCAGTTCCAGCGGCACCCCGGCCGAGGTCGTGATCTCGAACTCGAGGCCCTTTTGGGTCGTCAGGGGCCGGAAGGAGGCTTCCACGTAGTCGAGGAGCCGCTTGAGCGACACCCGCTCCAGGTTGACGTCCATCTTGCCCGCCTCGACCTTCGACAGGTCGAGGATGTCGTTGATGAGCTGGAGGAGGTCGGAGCCCGCCGAGTGGATGATGCCCGCGTACTCGACCTGCTTGGGGGTGAGGTTGCGGGACGGATTCTGGGACAGGAGCTGGGCCAGGATCAGCAGGCTGTTGAGCGGAGTGCGCAGCTCGTGGCTCATGTTGGCCAGGAACTCCGACTTGTACTTCGAGGCCAGGGACAGCTGCTGGGCCCGGTCCTCCAGTTCCTGGCGCGCCTGCTCGATCTCCAGGTTCTTCGTCTCGATGTCGCGGTTCTGCGTGGCGAGGAGGGCGGCCTTCTCCTCCAGCTCGGCGTTGGACCTCTGGAGTTCGTCCTGCTGGACCTGCAACTGCTCAGAGCGGGCCTGCAGTTCACCCGTCAGACGCTGGGACTCGCCGAGCAGTTCGTCCGTGCGGACGTTGGCGACGATGGTGCTGACGTTGACGCCGACCGTTTCCATCAGGCGTCCGAGGAAATCGCGGTGGACGGGGGTGAAGGAGTTGAAGGAGGCGAGCTCGATGACCCCGAGGACCTGGTCCTCGACGAGGATGGGCAGCACGATGAGGTTGGCGGGAGCGGCCCCGCCCAGCCCGGAGGAGATCAGGTAGCCGGGCGGCACGTTGCCGGTGGTGAGGATGCGGCGGCTGCGGGCCGCCTGCCCCACGAGGGTCTCCCCGTTCCGTACCCGCAGGGGTGTGGTGGGGCTGTTGGCGGGCCGGCCGAACGACCCGATCAGGGTGAGCCACGTCGCGCCGTCGATCTCGTCGGCGAGGTAGAAGGCTCCGTAGCTGGCGTCGACCAGGGGGGTCAGTTCGTCCATGACGCGTTCCGCGACAGCGGCGAGATCGCGATGCCCCTGCATCAGGCCGGAGATCCGGGCCAGGTTCGACTTGAGCCAGTCCTGTTCCTGGTTGGCCCGGGTCGTCTCGCGCAGCGAGCCGACCATGGAGTTGATGTTGTCCTTGAGCTCGGCGACCTCGCCGGAGGCGTCCACCGTGATCGACCGGGTGAGGTCGCCCTCGGCGACCGCGCTGGCGACCTCGGCGATGGCGCGGACCTGCCGGGTCAGGTTGCCGGCGAGCTCGTTGACGTTCTCGGTAAGGCGCTTCCAGGTGCCGGAGACGCCCTCGACCTCGGCCTGGCCGCCGAGCCGGCCCTCACTGCCCACCTCGCGGGCCACGCGGGTCACCTCGGCGGCGAAGGAGGACAGTTGGTCGACCATCGTGTTGATGGTCGTCTTGAGTTCGAGGATCTCGCCCCGGGCGTCGACGTCGATCTTCTTGGAGAGGTCGCCGTTGGCCACCGCGGTGGTGACGAGGGCGATGTTGCGGACCTGGCCGGTCAGGTTGTTCGCCATGGAGTTGACGTTGTCGGTGAGGTCCTTCCAGGTCCCGGCGACGTTGGGGACCCGGGCCTGGCCGCCGAGCCGGCCCTCGGTCCCGACCTCGCGCGCGACACGGGTGACCTCGTCGGCGAAGGCGGACAGGGTGTCCACCATCGTGTTGATGACCCCGGCCAGCGCCGCGACCTCGCCCTTGGCCTCCACGGTGATCTTCTGCGAGAGGTCGCCGCGGGCCACCGCCGTCGCCACCTGGGCGATGGAGCGCACCTGGCCGGTCAGGTTCGACGCCATCACGTTGACGTTGTCCGTCAGGTCCTTCCAGGTGCCCGACACGCCGCGGACGGTCGCCTGGCCGCCCAGGTTGCCCTCGGTGCCCACCTCGCGGGCCACGCGGGTGACCTCGTCGGCGAACGCGGAGAGCTGGTCGACCATCGTGTTGATGGTCTCCTTCAGCTCCAGGATCTCGCCGCGGGCGTCGACCCGGATCTTTTGTGAGAGGTCGCCCTGCGCCACCGCGGTGGTGACCTCGGCGATGGAGCGGACCTGAGCGGTGAGGTTGTCGGCCATGAAGTTCACCGAGTCGGTCAGGTCCCGCCAGGTGCCCGACACCCCCTTCACGTCCGCCTGCCCGCCGAGCCGGCCGTCGGTGCCCACCTCCCGGGCCACGCGGGTGACCTCATCGGCGAACGCGGAGAGCTGGTCGACCATCGTGTTGATGGTCGTCTTCAGCTCCAGGATCTCGCCGCGGGCGTCGACCCGGATCTTTTGTGAGAGGTCGCCCTGCGCCACCGCGGTGGCGACCTCGGCGATGGAACGGACCTGAGCGGTGAGGTTGCCGGCCATGAAGTTCACCGAGTCGGTCAGGTCCCGCCAGGTGCCCGACACCCCCTTCACGTCCGCCTGCCCGCCGAGCCGGCCGTCGGTGCCCACC
>NZ_JBHWVM010000125.1:0-5216 GCF_042736805.1 Streptomyces sp. NPDC060031 | reverse complement strand
CCTCCCGGGCCATGCGGGTGACCTCATCGGCGAACGCGGAGAGCTGGTCGACCATCGTGTTGATGGTGTTCTTCAGCTCCAGGATCTCGCCCCGGGCATCGACGGCGATCTTCTGCGACAGGTCGCCCTTGGCGACGGCCGTCGTCACCTGGGCGATGTTGCGGACCTGGTCGGTCAGATTGCCGGCCATGAAGTTCACGGAGTCGGTCAGGTCGCGCCACACCCCGGCCACACCGGGCACCTCCGCCTGGCCGCCGAGCCGTCCCTCGCTGCCGACCTCGCGAGCCACGCGGGTCACCTCGTCCGCGAAGGACGAGAGCTGGTCGACCATCGTGTTGACGGTGTCCTTCAGCTCCAGGATCTCGCCCCGGGCCGCCACGTCGATCTTCTGCGAGAGATCGCCGCGCGCCACGGCGGTGGCCACTTGGGCGATGTCGCGGACCTGCGTGGTGAGGTTGCCGGCCATGGCGTTGACGGAGTCCGTCAGGTCGGCCCACGTTCCGGAGACGCCCGGAACGACGGCCTGGCCGCCCAGGGTGCCCTCGGTGCCGACCTCGCGGGCGACACGGGTCACCTCCGAGGTGAACAAGGAGAGCTGGTCGACCATCCCGTTGAAGACGGTGGCGATCTCCCCCAGCAGCCCGTCGGCCTCGTCCGGCAGACGGGTGCCGAAGTCACCGTCCCGTACTGCCGTCAGGCCGGCCAGGAGCTGTCGGAGCTCCGGCTCCCCCACCGCCCCCGAATTCTTCGCGCCCGCCGCTGCAACCGCCGGCTCGACCATCCCTGCCCCAATCTCCCTATGACCAGGCCGTGCTCGAAGCCTCGAGCGTTCCCCCGACAGGCTAAGCCCCCGGGCGCCAGCCTTCGCCCACGAGACCGTCAACGGCCCGAACCCGCGTTCACGCACGGTGCTTGGCCAAATCCCGGGTGCCGAGGCGGACTGCGGGTAGGCGAGGGCGTGACACACGGCACGACGGAAGAGACGGGGTGAGGACCTTGGCGGTCAAAGCGGTGGGCTGGGCGCGTTCCTTTCCGATCGCGCAGGGCGTGCGGGCAGCGCGGCAGTGGACCGCGGGGCATCTGGCGTCACTGCCGTGGAACAGTTCGGCGCCGGACACCGTGTACTCCGTGCTGCTCTGCGTCTCCGAACTCGTCACCAACGCGCACCGTCACGCGCTCGGCACCGCCCATCTGGTACTGACGTGGGACGGCCAGTGCCTCCACGTGAGCGTCGCCGACACCGATCCGCAGCTGCCCAGCCCGCGCGAACCCGACACCGACGCGAGCGCCACGTCCGGTCGCGGGCTGGGGATCGTCAATGCCCTGGCCGATTCCCTTGACGTCCACGCCTGCCACAGGGGCAAGGCGATCACCGCGTGCTTCCGGCCGGCCGGCGGGCCGGACCCGCACGGGGAAAAAGGGCACCCCACACGTGCGTAGTACCGCCGGGGCGGGGCAGAAGGGCCCGGACAGCCGTAAGCCAACTGGGAGGGAGCGGCCGCCATGTCACGCTCGGCCACCGTTGTAGACCCCATTCGTGCAACAGGCGCGCAGGTCCAAGGCGCCCCGGGAGCGCCGACGCAGGACCTGGAACCGCTCCTGGTGGAGAACCCCCGTGAGGTGGCACCCGCCGACGCACGCGAGCTGTCGCGGCTCTTCTTCCGGAGGCTGCAGAGCCTGGAGGAGGGGACGCACGAGTACCAGTACGCGCGCAACACCCTGATCGAGATGAACCTCTCCCTCGTGCAGTTCGCCGCGCGCCGGTTCCGCAACCGCGCGCTCGGCGGCAGCCTCGACATGGACGACATCATCCAGGTGGGGACCATCGGTCTCATCAAGGCCATCGACCGCTACGACCTCGAGCGCGAGGTCGAGTTCTCCACCCTCGCCCTCCCCTACATCACGGGGGAGATCAAGCGCTACTTCCGCGACACCACCTGGGCCGTGCACGTCCCCCGCCGCCTGCAGGAACTGCGTACCGAACTCGCGAAGGCCCAGGAGGCCCTGACCGACGTCCTGGGCCGGGCACCGACGGTCAAGGAGGTGGCCGAGCACCTGGAACTGTCCGAGGACGAGGTCATCGACGGCCTGGTGGCCGCGAACGGCTACACGAGCGGCTCCCTCGACACCGCCAGTGGGGACGGCGAGGTGCAGTCCACGACGAGCCGGGCGGCCCGGCCGCTCGCGGAGCGCGTCGGTGACGTCGACCCCGCCATCGAACTCTTCGAGGACTTCCACACCCTCGCTCCGCTGCTGGAGCAACTGGACGAGCGAGACCGGCGCATCCTGCAGATGCGCTTCGGCCAGGAGAAGACCCAGGCCGAGATCGGCGCCGAACTGGGAATCTCCCAGATGCAGGTGTCCCGCCTCCTGTCGCGGACCCTGGCCCGGCTGCGCACCGGCATGCTCGCGGTGTAGGCGAGGGCCATGACATGCCCGCCGGAAGGGTGCGGTGGCGGCCGTACAGTATGAGGGGACAGAAACGGGAAGGAGAACGAGCATGACGACGACACTGACCGCCCTGCCGTTGCCGGACCGTCCCGGCGCGCGCCTGAGCGGCAGCGGCGACCTCGACACCCGGCAGGCCCTGTCCGCCGCGATCGGCGTCGTGACCGGGCTTCCCGGCCCCGTCATCCATCTCGATCTTTCCGCCGTGGCCTTCCTCGACATGGCCGCGGTCGCCGCCCTGGTCGAGGCTTCGGCCACCCTGAGCGGGCAGGGGCGGCGACTGCTGCTCCACGACCCGCCGTACTCGCTCCGCAAGGTAGTGGAGATGTTCCCGGACGAATGCGCCGCGCTGGAGGTCGCAGCATGATCACTGTTCCTGCGACCACCGGTCCCGAAGCCTTCGTCCACCCCGCACTCTTCTACGAGGACCTCGCCGAATACGTGTCCGGCGTGGGCGGTTTCGTGCGCGCCGCCCTGTCGGCCGACGAACCGGTCCTCGTCGCCGTGCCGGGCCCTCACCTGGACGCCCTGCGTGAGAGCCTCGGCGCGAGCGGGACGGACGTCGTCTGGACGGACATGACGGAGCTGGGGCGCAACCCGGGCCGCATCCTGGCCGCCCTGCAGGACTTCGCCGACCGGCACGCGGGCCGGGCGGCCCGGATCGTCGGCGAGCCGATCTGGCCGGGCCGCTCCCCCGCCGAGGTGCTGGAGGCAACCCGTCACGAGGCCCTCATCAACTCGGCCTTCACCGGCCGTACGGCCACGATCCTGTGCCCGTACGACGTACGGGGGCTGGCGTCCTCGGTGGTGGCCGATGCCCGGCGCACGCACCCCACGCTCCTCGAAGGGGGCCGGGAGCTGCTGAGCGCGGCGTACACCGACGCCTCCGTGGTCTCCGCGGACTGCGATCGCCCCCTGCCCGAACCCGACGGTGAGGTGCTCCGGCTCGACTACTCCCGCGGAGAACTGGCCGAGGTGCGGGCGCACGCCGAGCGCTGGGCACGCGGGACGGCCCTGACCGCGGCGCGGCGCGGCGACCTCGTCCTCGCCGTCAGCGAGGCGGCGGCCAACTCCCTCGCCCACGGGGGCGGGAAGGGCACCCTGCGGCTGTGGACATCCACCGGCCCCGGAGCGGAGGTCGTCGCGGAGATCCGCGACGGAGGCCGCCTGGGCGACCCGCTGGCCGGGCGCCGCCGCCCGGCCCTGGCCTCGGCCCAGGGCGGCCGCGGGCTGTGGATGATCCACCAGCTCTGCGATCTGGTCGAGGTCCGTGCCACGGACGGCGGCTTCACGCTGCGGCTTCACATGGCAACTCCGTGAGAAGGCGGGTCCCTTACACTGTCACCACCGTGCTTCGGCGCCCCGGATCGCCAGAGGGCACACCGACCGGCCCGGGACACCGGCAGCGGCCGCGCGAAGGCCGGGCGCCGGGAGCAGAGGTCAGGGGCGAGCACGGGGGTGGGACCACAGTGGAGACCAGGGAACCGGGGGCGGGCGATCCAGTGAGTGCCGGCCTTCCCGCCGCGGGGCAGCGGCGTCGGCTCGCGCTGACGGGTGTCCGCGGCCCTGTGGCCAAGGGCCGCGACTTCACGCGCCAGGCCCTCCAGGACTGGGGCTGGGACGGAACCGAGACCTTCGAGGACGCCCTGCTCCTGGTGTCCGAACTGCTGACCAACGCGTGCCTGCACGCGGGCGGCTGCGACGAACTCGTCCTCACCGCCGGCGGGGCGGCCCTGCGCATCGAGGTGTGCGACGGCACGACGACGCTTCCCGCTCGCCACCCGGCTCCGCAGCGCGGCATCCCGGGCGGCCGTGGTCTGTACATCGTGGAGCGCCTGTCCGATCGCTGGGGCTCGCACACGTACGGGACCGGGAAGGCCGTGTGGGCCGAGATCGAGGTCTCCCGGCTGGTGTCCGGCAAGGCCGTGGAGCGCTGACCGCTCCGCCGCGCGCCCAGGGCCGTCGCCGGACGGCCGGGGGCGGGGATGTCGTACTGGAGCGGCGTCCACGGGGTATCCGGGGAGCATGGAAACCTCTTCGGCTCGGCCGGGCGCCTCGTGGCGCCCGTGGTGGCGGCGGATCGCCGTCGGCGTGGCGGTGGTCGCGGTGCTGTTCATGCTCGTGGAGCGCTTCAGCCTGATTCCGGGCTTCGGCGGCCTCTTCGGCGAGGAAACCCGGGACCGCACCGGTCCCGCGCTGCTCAAGTCGATCCAGGACATGGACCGTTACGAGGCGGCCGTCGGCAACTTCCAGGTGGTCGTGGACCTGGAGAAGGACGCGGCGTTCCTGCCGGACGCGATCCGTGGGACCCGCACCCTGTACGTGGGCGCCGGCACGGTCGGCGGCTACGTCGAGATGGGCGGCTTGGACGAGCGCAACGTCACCGTGAACGACGACCGCACCAAGGCCTCGATCCGGCTGCCGCACGCGGTGCTCGGGACGGCGGCCCTCGACCCGAACCGCTCGTACGCGGTGTCGAAGCAGCGGGGCCTGCTGGACCGGCTGGGGGATCTGTTCACCGACAACCCGGCCGGTGAGCAGGCCGTACAGAAGCTCGCCGCGCAGCACATCGACGAGGCGGCCCGCGACAGTGGACTCGCCGAGCGCGCCGAGAAGAACACCACGTCGATGCTGGAGGGGCTGCTCCGCTCCCTGGGCTTCCACGAGGTGACGGTCGCCTACGGCTGAGCCGTAGGCGCCCTCGCCTCCGCCCGGCGCGATCCGGGAGCGATGACCGCAGCGGCGGCGCGTCTCATCGCTCCCGGATC
>NZ_JBHWVM010000124.1:0-19570 GCF_042736805.1 Streptomyces sp. NPDC060031 | reverse complement strand
CCTCAAACGCAGGCGTTTGAGGCGCGGGGTCAGCGGGAGCGGTTCAGGGACTGGAGGGCCGCGCGGAGGAGCTGGGGGACCGGGGCCGAGCCTCCGGCGGCGATGGCGGCCTCAGCCTGCGGGGTGACGGCGGACACCGCCTCGTCCGCCTCGCGCGACGCGTAGCCGAGGCCGATCAGCGCGGCCGACAGCTGCTCGGTCCACGGCGCCGGCCCGGCGGCCACCGCCCCGCGCTGCGCCCCCACCAGGCCACTGGAACCCAGCGGAGCGCCCAGCTTGTCCTTCAGCTCCAGCAGCAGCTTCTGCGCGCCCTTCTTGCCGATGCCGGGCACCGCCGTCAGGGACTTCTCGTCCCCCGTCGAGACCGCGAGCCGCAGCGCGTCCGGGCTGTGGACCCCCAGCATCGCCTGGGCCAGCCGCGGCCCGACCCCGCTGGCGGTCTGGAGGAGCTCGAAGACCTGGCGTTCGTCGTCGTCCGCGAAGCCGTACAGGGTCAGCGAGTCCTCCCGTACGACCAGGGAGGTGGCGAGTTTCGCGTCCTGCCCGATCCGCAGGCCGGCGATCGTGTTCGGCGTGCACTGCACGGCCATGCCCACTCCCCCGACCTCGATGACGGCCAGGGTGGGGGCGAGCGCGGCGACCGGGCCGCTGACGAAGGCGATCATCGGGTACGGCCTTTCGAGGCGTGCAGGGCCACAGCCTGCTGGAGGCGGTTCTGGGCGGGAGCCCGCCAGATGTGGCAGATGGCAAGTGCGAGGGCGTCGGCGGCGTCGGCGGGCTTCGGCGGCGCGTCGAGCCGCAGCAGCCGGGTGACCATGGCGCCGACCTGCGCCTTTTCGGCCCGGCCGCTGCCGGTGACGGCGGCCTTGACCTCGCTGGGGGTGTGCAGGGCGACCGGTATCCCGCGCCGGGCCGCGCACAGCATCGCGACGGCACTGGCCTGGGCCGTGCCCATCACGGTGCTGACATTGTGCTGGCTGAAGACCCGCTCCACGGCGACGACTTCGGGCCGGTGCGCATCGAGCCATTCCTCGATGCCCTGCTCGATGACGACGAGGCGGTGGCCCAGCTCGGCGTCCGCGGGCGTCCGTACGACACCCACCCCGAGCATGGTGAGGGGACGGCCGGCGACGCCCTCGACGACGCCGATGCCGCATCGCGTCAGCCCCGGGTCCACACCGAGAACTCGCACCCTGTCCCCTGCCGTTCGACTTCCCCAGCTACCGCTGGGAGGTACCCCCAGTCCGTGCAGGCTATCCGGCCCCACTGACATCGGCACAAAGCGACGGCGGGCCGCCGGGGTGTGTCCCCCGTCGGCCCGCCGTCGAAAGGTGTGCGGTGGCGCCGGTCAGGCGTCGACCTTCTCCATGACCTCGTCCGAGACGTCGAAGTTGGCGAAGACGTTCTGCACGTCGTCGCTGTCCTCCAGCGCGTCGATCAGCTTGAAGATCTTGCGTGCGCCCTCTTCGTCCAGCTCGACCTGCATGGTCGGCAGGAAGTTGGAGTCGGCCGAGTCGTAGTCGATGCCCGCCTCCTGGAGCGCGGTACGGACCGCGACCATGTCGGTGGCCTCGCTGATGATCTCGAAGCTGTCGCCGAGGTCGTTGACCTCTTCGGCACCGGCCTCGAGCACCGTCTCGAGGACGTCGTCCTCGGAGAGCTCGCCCTTGGGCAGGATGACGACGCCCTTGCGGTTGAACAGGTACGAGACCGAGCCCGGGTCGGCCATCGAACCGCCGTTGCGGGTCATGGCCACGCGGACGTCGGACGCGGCGCGGTTGCGGTTGTCGGTGAGGCACTCGATGAGCACCGCGACGCCGTTCGGACCGTAGCCCTCGTACATGATCGTCTCGTAGTCGGCGCCGCCGGCCTCGAGGCCGCCGCCGCGCTTGACCGCGGAGTCGATGTTCTTGTTCGGGACCGAGCTCTTCTTGGCCTTCTGGATGGCGTCGAAGAGCGTCGGGTTGCCCTCGATGTCGGCGCCGCCCATGCGGGCCGCGACCTCGATGTTCTTGATCAGCTTCGCGAAGAGCTTGCCGCGCTTGGCGTCAACCACGGCCTTCTTGTGCTTCGTCGTAGCCCATTTAGAGTGGCCGGACATCTGCCTGTCTCCTTCGCGTCACCAACAGTGTTCGCCTCAGATCCTACCGGGACCCCGTCAGAGCCCCGCGCGCACCATGTCGACGAAGTACGCGTGGACCCTGTCGTCGCCGGTCAGCTCGGGGTGGAAGGAGGTGGCGAGGACGTTGCCCTGGCGCACGGCGACCGTGTGGCCGTCGTACGTGGCCAGCACCTCGACGGCGCCGCCGACCGACTCGACCCACGGGGCGCGGATGAAGACGCCCTCGACGGGGCCGCCCGCGATGCCCGAGAAATCAATCTTCGCTTCGAAGGATTCGTTCTGGCGGCCGAAGGCGTTCCGGCGGACGATCATGTCGATGCCGCCGAGCGTCTCCTGGTCCTCACGGCCGTCCAGGAGCTTGTCGGCGAGCATGATCATGCCGGCGCAGGTGCCGTAGACCGGCATTCCGGCCCGTACGCGCTCGCGCAGCGGCTCCAGCATGCCGAACAGCACGGCGAGCTTCGACATCGTCGTGGACTCGCCGCCCGGGATCACCAGGGCGTCGATCTCGGCGAGCTCCTCGGGACGCCGGACCGGCCTGGCCACGGCGTCCGCCGCGGCCAGGGCGATCAGGTGCTCCCGTACATCGCCCTGGAGAGCCAGGACTCCGATCACGGGGGTGTTGGTCATGACCGATTACCAGCCGCGGTTGGCGTAGCGCTCGGACTCGGGGAGGGTGTCGCAGTTGATGCCGACCATGGCCTCGCCCAGGTTGCGGGAGGCGTCCGCGATGATCTTCGGGTCGTCGTAGAAGGTGGTGGCCTTCACGATGGCGGCGGCGCGCTTGGCCGGGTCGCCCGACTTGAAGATGCCGGAGCCGACGAAGACGCCCTCGGCGCCGAGCTGGCGCATCAGCGCGGCGTCGGCCGGGGTGGCCACGCCACCGGCGGAGAACAGCACGACCGGGAGCTTGCCGAGCTCGGCGACTTCCTTGACGAGCTCGTACGGGGCGCGCAGCTCCTTGGCGGCGGCGAACAGCTCGTTGTTGTCGTAGCCGCGCAGGCGGGCGATCTCGTTCTTGATCTGGCGCAGGTGGCGGACGGCCTCGACCACGTTGCCGGTGCCGGCCTCGCCCTTGGAGCGGATCATGGCCGCGCCCTCGGCGATGCGGCGCAGGGCCTCGCCCAGGTTGGTGGCGCCACAGACGAAGGGGGTGGTGAACGCCCACTTGTCGGAGTGGTTGACCTCGTCGGCCGGGGTCAGGACCTCGGACTCGTCGATGTAGTCGACACCGAGGGACTGCAGGACCTGGGCCTCGACGAAGTGCCCGATGCGGGACTTGGCCATGACCGGGATCGAGACGGCCTCGATGATCTCTTCGATCATGTTCGGGTCGGACATGCGGGCGACGCCGCCGTCCTTGCGGATGTCGGCGGGCACCCGCTCCAGGGCCATGACGGCCACGGCGCCGGCGTCCTCGGCGATCTTCGCCTGCTCGGCGTTGACCACGTCCATGATCACGCCGCCCTTGAGCTGCTCGGCCATGCCGCGCTTGACGCGGGAGGTGCCGATGGCCGACTCAGCGGACTGGGGGGAGGTGGGAAGCGTGCTCACTGGTGACCTCACTCGAAAGGAATGACGGGTACTACTCGGCTGAGGAAACCCCACCGACCAGTCCACAGCAAGGGCCAATCATGAGCCGGTGGCCTCTTCGGGGCGTCAGAGTGGTCTGTACGGCTCAGACCGGCCGCTCGGCGAGATCCACCGGAGGCTCATCGTCCATTTCGAAGGCGAGCGGGAACGGGGCGTGGCCGGCGAGCCGGAACCAGCGGACCTTCCGGTGCCGGCGCAGGGCGCGGGCGGCCCGTACGGCGTCGTTGTGGAACCGCCGCGCCATGGGCACCCGGCGCACGGCCTCGGCCAGCTCCTCGGTGGCCTCCGCCCCGCCGGGCGCGGCCTTGAGCACCTCGACCTGGTCGACGTCGGCGAACACCGCGCGCAGGGCATGGCTCAGCTCGCTCTCCGCGACCTCGCGGTGCTCCTCCTCGGCCTGGCGGGCCGCGTGGGCGGCCTCGTACAGCACGAGCGAGGACGCGGGGTCCAACACCCCGGAGGTGGCCACCTCCAGCACCACGGAGGCCCGCCGCACGAGTTGCGCGTCGAGCGCGGCGCGGGCGGCGTCCATCCGCGAGTGCAGCCGGTCCAGCCGCCCGGCGGTCCAGCTGAGGTAGACGCCGACCACGGCGAGCGCCACGCCGATCCACACAAGGTTTTCGATCACGGGCGGCGACACTACCGCCCCCGGCGGCAGCCCCGTGCAGAGGCCACCGTCGGCCGGTGAACCAGGCGGGCTACGAGGCGTCCCGCGAGAAGCCCCAGCGGGTGCGGAGCGGGACGCGTTCGTCCGCGGCCACCGCGGCCGCGCCGTCCGTCACCGTTTCGTAGACCGAGAGGATGTCCGCGCCGACCGTCGACCAGTCGAAGCGGCGTACGTGCGCCGAACCGCGCTCGCTGAGCTCCGCGCGCCGGGCCGGGTCGCGCAGCAGGACGGTCGCGGCAGCCGCCAGGGAGCCGGCGTCCTCGTTCGTGAAGAGGTCGCCCGCGCCGCCCTGGTCCAGGACCTGCGCGAAGGCGTCCAGGTCCGAGGCGAGCACCGGGGCGCCCGCCGAGAGGGCCTCGACGAGGATGATCCCGAAGCTCTCACCGCCCGTGTTCGGGGCCACGTACACGTCGACGCTGCGCAGCAGTCGCGCCTTGTCCTCGTCCGAGACCATGCCGAGGAACTCGACCCGGGAGCGGAGCTCCGCGGGCAGCGAGGCCACCGCCTCCTCCTCGTCACCGCGCCCGGCCACCAGCAGGCGTACGTCGGGGCAGGCCTCCACGATCTTCGGGAAGGCCGCCATCAGCACCGGCAGCCCCTTGCGCGGCTCGTCGATGCGGCCGATGAAGCCGAGGGTCTGCCCGGTCCACTCGGGGTTCGGCTCGGCCTTGGCGAAGAACTCGACGTCGACCCCGTTCGGGATGACCACCGCGTCCCCGCCCAGGTGCTCCACCAGCGTCCGCCGCGCGTACTCGCTCACCGCGATCCGCGCGCTGATCTTCTCCAGCGCCGGCTGGAGGATCGGGTACGCCGCGATCATCGCCCGGGAGCGCGGGTTCGAGGTGTGGAAGGTGGCCACGATCGGCCCCTGCGCCGCCCAGCAGCACAGCAGCCCCAGCGAGGGCGAGGTCGGCTCGTGGATGTGGATCACGTCGAAGACCCCGTCGTGCAGCCACCGCCGCACCCGGGCCGCCGACAGGAACCCGAAGTTCAGCCGGGCCACGGACCCGTTGTACGGCACCGGCACCGCCCGCCCCGCGGAGACCACGTACGGCGGCAGCGGGGTCTCGTCGTCGGCCGGGGCCAGCACCGACACCTCGTGACCCTGGCGGATCAGGTGTTCCGCCAGGTCCCGGATGTGGAACTGGACGCCGCCCGGGACGTCCCACGAGTACGGGCACACGATGCCGATCTTCACTGCGCGCGCTCCTCCAGGTCGTCCAGCCACAGCCGCTGGAGCATGTGCCAGTCCTCCGGGTGCTCGGCGATGCCCGTGGCGAAGGCGTCGGCCACGGCCTGGGTCATGACGGACGTCTTCTCGGCCCGGGTACCCGTTTTCGGGACCTCCACCTCGGGGTGGATCCGGCCGTACAGCTTCGGCGTGGGGCCGTAGTAGAGCGTGACCGGCAGCAGCACGGCCCCGGTCTGCTGGGCCAGCAGCGCCGGCCCGGCCGGCATCCGCGCCGCCGAGCCGAAGAAGTCCACTTCCACCCCGGAGGCCGACAGGTCCCGGTCGGCGACCAGGCAGACCAGGCCGCCCGAGCGCAGCCGCCGCGCGAGGGTGCCGAAGGCGGAGCCGCCGTTGTGCGGCAGCACCTCCATGCCCAGGCTCTCCCGGTAGGCCACGAAGCGGTCGAAGAGGGTCTCGGGCTTGAGCCGCTCGGCGACCGTGGTGAAGGGGACGCCGATGTGACTGGTGGCCCAGGCCCCGGCGAGGTCCCAGTTGGCCAGGTGCGGGAGGGCCACGACGACACCGCGTCCGGAGGCGAGCGCCTCGCGCAGGATGTGGTCGTCATTGATCCGGACGTCGGTGCCGAATCGTTCCTTGGCCATCGTCGGGAGCCGGAAGGATTCCATCCAGTACCGCATGTACGAGCGCATGCCCGCCCGGGACAGCTCGCGCAGCCGCTCCGGGCCGGCCCCGGGCACGACCCGGGCCAGATTCGACTCGAGCCGCAGCACGCTCTTGCCGCGGCGCTTCCACGCGTAGTCGGCGATCCGCCGGCCGAGGGCCACGGCCGCGGGCTCCGGGAGCTTCTTGACCCCGGCCCAGCCGAGTCCGTACAGCCCGTCGACCAGCCTGTCCCGCGCCTTGCCCATCAGGCCGCGCCGCCCTCGGAGGGAGCGTCGGCCGACGAGGCCGCCGGGCCCGTGGCGGTATCCGTCGCCGTGCCCGTCGCGGTATCCGTCGCCGTCTCCGTCACTGCTGCCGCGTCGGCCTCCGCCGCCTCACGTCGTACGGTGACCACCCGCTGGATCAGCGTGACGAGCGAGCCCGCCGCCACGACCCACAGCGCGATCGGCAGCAGGACCCCGATCCAGGAGGGGACCCCGAAGGTCTCCAGCCCGGACAGACCGGCCGCGACCAGCGAGATCACCAGCCGCTCGGCCCGCTCGATGAGCCCGTTGACGGCCACCGGCAGGCCGATCGACTCACCGCGCGCCTTGGTGTACGAGACCACCTGGCCGCTGGCCAGGCAGAAGATCGCCACCGCGCACAGCACGTTGTCGTTCCCGGAGCCCGCGTACCAGAGCGCGAGCCCGCCGAAGATCGCCGCGTCCGCCACCCGGTCGAGGGTGGAGTCGAGGAAAGCGCCCCACCGGCTGGAGACGCCGGCCTGGCGGGCCATGTTCCCGTCCACCAGATCGGAGAAGACGAAGAGGGTGATGGTGATGGTGCCCCAGAAGAACTCGCCCCTGGGGAAGAAGACCAGTGCTCCCGCCACCACTCCGGCCGTGCCGATCAACGTGACCGCGTCCGGGCTCACCCCCCGCCGGAGCAGAAAAGCGGCGAATGGCGTGAGAACACGCGTGAAGAATGCACGCGCGTACTTGTTCAGCATGGCCTTCCCGGAGGGTCGCAGGGCCGCACGGCCACACGGCCACCGGCTGGCCCATCGTAGCCAGCGCCCCGCCCCGTCGGCGCCGCGCACCCACCGGTTCGCGCCAGGCGAGCCCCTGCACGCGTCCGCGATGTCCGGAAGCGGTCCGCAGCGGCCGGCCCGGGTACGACGTATGGACGCGGTGTGACGGCAGTGCAAAGCTCGAAGAACCCCATTTCCTTCCGCAAGGGACTCTTCGCAGGAACCCTCGGGAACCACCCTCCTCACCGCCACAGCCGGGAGGCACGAACATCATGGGAGCCACATCACACCAAGCCGGGGCCGCCGGCAGGGCACTGACGGCCGACCGCCCTTCGTCCGTACGCAACGTCGTGCTGGTCGGCCACAGCGGATCCGGCAAGACCACCCTGGTCGAGGCCTTGGCCCTGACCTCCGGCGCCGTCAATCGCGCCGGGCGCGTCGAGGACGGCGCGACCGTCTCCGACTACGACGAGATCGAGCACCGGCGCCAGCGCTCCGTGCAGCTCTCCCTCGTCCCGGTCGAATGGACCGGAATCAAGATCAACCTCCTGGACACCCCCGGATACGCCGACTTCGTCGGTGACCTCAGGGCCGGTCTGCGCGCCGCGGACGCGGCCCTCTTCGTCATCTCGGCCGCCGAGGACGGCGACGGGCTCTCCGGCGCCACCCGCATGGTCTGGGACGAATGCGCGGCCGTCGGCATGCCGCGCGCCATCGTCGTCACCCATCTGGAGGCCGCCCGCGCCGACTATGCCCAGATGGCGGGCGTCTGCGGCGAGACCTTCGGCGCCGACGACCCCGACGCCGTCATCCCGCTCTACCTCCCCCTGCACGGACCCACCGCCCCCGACGGCCACGCCCCCGTCGCCGGCCTGCTGGGCCTGCTCTCCCAGCGCGTCTACGACTACACCTCCGGCGCCCGCGTGGAACGCGACCCGGACCCCGCCGAGCTGGCCCTGATCACCGCCGCGCGCGCCCGCCTGATCGAGGGGATCATCGCCGAGAGCGAGGACGAGACCCTCATGGACCGCTACCTCGGCGGCGAGGACATCGACCTCAAGACCCTCGTCGACGACCTGGAGCGGGCCGTGGCCCGCGGCACCTTCCACCCCGTCCTGATGGCCGCCCCCGCCGCCGAAGGCGCCCGCCAGGGCCTGGGCACCGTCGAACTCCTGGAACTGATCACCGGCGGATTCCCCACCCCCCTGGAGCGCGCCCCCGTCACCGTCACCACCCCCGACGGCGCCGAACGCCCCGCCGTCACCTGCGACCCGGACGGCCCGCTCGTCGCCGAGGTCGTCAAGACCTCCTCCG
Source organism: Streptomyces sp. NPDC060031 (assembly GCF_042736805.1). Classification (NCBI taxonomy): domain Bacteria; kingdom Bacillati; phylum Actinomycetota; class Actinomycetes; order Kitasatosporales; family Streptomycetaceae; genus Streptomyces; species Streptomyces sp. NPDC060031. Next base: position 11,010 of record NZ_JBHWVM010000124.1, on the reverse strand, counting down.
ATCCCTACGTCGGCCGCGTCTCCCTCGTCCGCGTCTTCTCCGGGACCCTGCACCCCGACGAGACCGTCCACGTCAGCGGGCACGGCCTCGCCGACCGCGGGCACGAGGACCACGATCTCGACGAACGCATCGGCACCCTCACCTCCCCCTTCGGCAAGCAGCAGCGCAGCCTCGACCGGTGCATCGCCGGCGACCTGGCCTGCGTCGCCAAACTCACCCGCGCCGAGACCGGCGACACCCTCTCCGCCAAGGACGGGCCCCTCCTCATGGAGGCCTGGTCCATGCCCGACCCGCTGCTCCCCCTCGCCATCGAGGCCCACAGCAAGGCCGACGAGGACAAGCTCTCCCAGGGCCTGGCCCGCCTCGTGGCCGAGGACCCCACGATGCGCCTGGAGCAGAACCCGCACACCCACCAGGTCGTCCTGTGGTGCCTGGGCGAGGCCCACCAGGACCTCGCCCTCGAACGGCTGCGCACCCGCTACGGGGTCCAGGTCGACGCCGTCCCGCACAAGGTGAGCCTGCGCGAGACCTTCGGCGCCAAGGCCGCCGGGCGCGGCCGGCACGTCAAACAGTCGGGCGGCCACGGCCAGTTCGCCATCTGCGAGATCGAGGTCGAGCCGCTCCCGGCCGGCAGCGGCATCGAGTTCGTGGACAAGGTGGTCGGCGGGGCCGTCCCGCGCCAGTTCATCCCGTCCGTCGAGAAGGGCGTACGCACCCAGGCCGCCCGCGGGGTCGCGGCCGGCTATCCGCTGGTCGACGTACGCATCACGCTGCTCGACGGGAAGGCGCACTCGGTGGACTCCTCCGACGCCGCCTTCCAGACCGCCGGCGCCCTGGCCCTGCGCGAGGCCGCCGCCGAGGCCGCCATCCACCTCCTCGAACCGGTCGCCGAGCTGGCCGTCCTCGTGCCCGACGAGTACGTGGGCGCCGTCATGAGCGACCTGGCCGGCCGCCGCGGCCGCGTCGTCGGCTCCGATCAGGCCGGCCCCGGCCGCACCCGGGTGCGGGCGGAGATCCCGGAGATCGAGATCGGCCGGTACGCGGTCGAGCTGCGCTCCGTCTCGCACGGCACCGGACTGTTCAGCCGCGTGTACGCCCGCCACGAGCCGATGCCGCCGCAGATCGCGGACAAGCTGCGCGAACGGGAGGAGAAGGGGCGGCAACTGACATAGCATCACAGGGGCCGCCCACCCAACCCGCTTGCGGTGGGCGGCATTTCCCTGTCCCATGACCATGGGGAGAGATCCGCCGATAGGCTCGTCGGCGCGACAAAGAGCACGAACGCACAGCGATGGGGGCAGCGGTGGCGGACGACGGATTCGACTTCAGGCCCGGGGCGCAGATTCCTCTCCAGGGCGGCGGCGGCCAGACCGCGGCGACCAACGCCCTCGCGTCGGCCGCGTACCGCGACGGTCCGCTGGCCTCCATACTCGAGGCCAACAACGAGTACCACGAATCGACGGTCAAGCCGGGCAAGATCTCCCTCTTCGAACCCAACCTCGGTGAGGCCTTCTGCCGTGCCGTCGAGGCCCGCACCCTCGGCGCCGGCCGCAAGCCGCTCATCCAGTCCTTCGGCGCCGACCCGCAGACCGTCGTCGAGCACTGCCTGGCCGCCTCCCGCATCCGCAAGGAGCGCGACGGCAAGCTCCGGCTGATCATGCTGGTCTGCGGAGTGCTCTTCCTGCCCGGCCTGCTGCTGTGGCTCGGCCTGTTCCAGGTCCGCAAGATGCTGTCCTCCGGCGAGGGCAAGCGCGCCTCCTGGATGGGCACCCTGCTCCTCGTCGGCGTCGCCGTCCTGGTCGCCGTACTGATGTTCCGGCTGCCGCTGACCGGTCTCCTCGGCCTCTACCTGCGCGGCATGATCATCGCTCCGGCCATCGGCTGGGCGCTGGCCCGGCGGCTCTGCGAGGCCACGGCCGAGGACATGCGCTCACGCTGGGACGGCCTGCTCTCGGGTGGCGGAGTCGCCGCCAAGATCCCCGAGGCGGTGCCTGGCAACCCCGACGAGAAGGCCCGCGAGGACCTGCGCCACTCCCTGGCCAAGCTCACCGCCGAGGACCGCAGCAACTCCGTCTTCTACGCCGGCCCCAAGGGCATACTCGGCATGGGCACCCGCTGGGGCAGCTGGCAGATGGCCGAGGAGCTGGTCCCCAAGGCGGAGGGCGCCGAGATCCACCCCTTCCGCAGCTGGGACGTCATACGGGCCATCGACACCCAGCTGCGCAAGCTGGAGCGCGGCCCCCTGCACACCGGCGGCTTCCCGCCCGCCTCGATCCAGCACTGGATCGTCACCCCGGTCGGGGAGGGCGCCAAGGAGGTCGCCCGCCCCACCGGCGCGGACGTGGACACCTTCCTGATCAAGCCGCACGAGATCACCCGGATCTGCAACGAGCAGCAGTTCAGCGCGGGCAACCGGCACTACCTCGGCATCCAGTACCCGCTCTGGGACGGCCAGCTCGTCATCACGATGCTGGTGACCGTGACCGTGCTCTACAAGACCCTGCGCGTGGAGGTCACCGGCCACGCGCTGGGCCCGGTGCACGGCCTGTTCACGACCAAGTCGAAGCCGCCCGTCGTAGAGGTCCCGAAGTCCATCCGGTTCTGGGAGACCGTGGAGCGCCCGCTGCCGCTGGTGGACGCGAACGAGGTCGTACGCCTCGCCGTGCGGGCCCCGCTCACCTGGTACCCGCCGATCCTCGACTTCCTCGGGGGCAAGCTCGGCCTGCCGGAGCCCTTCGGCGTCCGGCACGTGTGGGCGGGCCAGCCCTGGCGGCACCGCTTCATGGCGGACGACGCGATGCGCGCGGCCACACCGGTCCTGCGGGCGGTGCACACGGCCGCGCTGCGGGTCCTGGAGGAGAACGGCGCCGACGTGGACCGCTTCACCAACCGCTCGATGATCGTCAGCGGCATGGTCCAGGAGGCGGCCCCGCGCAAGGCGGACGCGTACGACGCGTAGCGCTGTGGGTAGGCTGGAAACGCAGGCGACCGACGAGGAGGAACCGTGACCGAGCGCAAGCCGCCGGGCGTCAGCTTCGAGTCCTGGGTGGACCGGCAGATCAGGGAATCCGCCGACCGCGGCGAGTTCGAGAGCCTGCCGGGCTTCGGCAAGCCGCTGGCCTCCCTCGACGCCCCTTACGACGAGCTGTGGTGGATCAAGGGCAAGATGCACCGCGAGGGCTTCTCCTCCCTCCCGCCGGCGCTCGCGCTGCGCAAGGAGGCCGAGGACGCTCTGGAGGCGGCCCGCGCGGCCCCTTCCGAGCGCCAGGTGCGGGCCATCCTCACGGAGGTCAACGAGAAGATCCGTGCGGCCCTGCGCATGCCGCCGCCGGGACCGCCCCTGAACCTCACCGAGTTCGACGTCGAGGACGTGCTGCGGACCTGGCGCGAGGCCCGCGCGTAGGAACGGGGTCACCCGAGACGCGAGAACCGCCCCGGTGCGTACGCACCGGGGCGGTTCTGCGCATCGCGCCGTTCCCGGTCTCAGTCGACGGGCCAGGCGTCGGCGAGCATCTGCCGGGTGTCCGCGAGCAGTTGCGGCAGCACCTTGGTGTGCCCGACGACCGGCATGAAGTTCGTGTCGCCGCCCCAGCGGGGGACGATGTGCTGGTGCAGGTGCGCGGCGATGCCGGCCCCGGCGGCGGCGCCCTGGTTCATGCCGATGTTGAAGCCGTGCGCGCCCGAAGCCTTGCGCAGCGCCACCATGGCCCGCTTGGTGAGGTCCGCGAGCTCGACGGTCTCGGGAGCGTCGAGCTCGGTGTAGTCGGCGACGTGCCGGTACGGGACGACCATGAGGTGGCCGCCGTTGTACGGGTAGAGGTTGAGCACCGCGTAGACGTGCTTGCCGCGGGCCACGATCAGGCCGTCCTGGTCGGACATCTCCGGAATCCCGCAGAAGGGACAGCCGTCCCCGGCCTCGGGGCCGGTCGGCTTGTTCTCGCCCTGGATATAGGCCATCCGGTGGGGCGTCCACAGACGCTGGAACGCGTCCTGCGTGCCCACACCGATCTGCTGCTCCGGCTCAGTCGTCATGACAAGCAGCATATGACCTTGCCCGCGGGGACGAGGAAGGCCCCCGGAAAGCGATCGCTTCCCGGGGGCCGACGCCGTACGGATCAGACCTGGACGCGGTCCGCGACGACCTTCGCCAGCTTGGCCAGCGCCTCGTCCTTGGCGATGCCGTTCTCCTGCGAACCGTCGCGGTAGCGGAAGGAGACGGTGCCCGCGGCCATGTCCTCGTCACCGACGATGATCATGAACGGGACCTTGAGCTTCTGGTGGTTGCGGATCTTCTTCTGCATGCGGTCGGAGGAGGCGTCCACCTCGACCCGCAGGCCCTTCTTCTTCGCCTCGGCGGCGAACTCCTGCAGGTACTCCACGTGCCCGTCGCCGATCGGGATGCCGACCGCCTGGACCGGCGCCAGCCACGGCGGCATGGCGCCCGCGTAGTGCTCCAGCAGCACGGCGAAGAACCGCTCGATCGACCCGAACAGCGCGCGGTGGATCATGACCGGGCGCTGGCGCGAGCCGTCGGCCGCGGTGTACTCGAGGTCGAAGCGCTCCGGCAGGTTGAAGTCGAGCTGGACGGTCGACATCTGCCAGGTACGGCCGATGGCGTCCCGCGCCTGCACCGAGATCTTCGGGCCGTAGAAGGCCGCGCCGCCCGGGTCCGGGGTCAGGGGCAGCCCCTGCTTCTCGGCGACCTGCTGGAGGACGGCGGTCGCCTCCTCCCACACCTCGTCCGAGCCGACGAACTTCTCCGGGTCCTTGGTCGACAGCTCCAGGTAGAAGTCGGTCAGGCCGTAGTCGCGCAGCAGGTTCAGCACGAAGGTGAGCGTGCGGTCGAGCTCCTCCGCCATCTGCTCACGGGTGCAGTAGATGTGCGCGTCGTCCTGGGTGAAGCCCCGGGCGCGGGTCAGGCCGTGCACGACGCCGGACTTCTCGTACCGGTACACGGTGCCGAACTCGAACAGCCGCAGCGGCAGTTCGCGGTAGCTGCGGCCGCGCGCGTCGAAGATCAGGTTGTGCATCGGGCAGTTCATGGGCTTGAGGTAGTAGTCGGTGCCACCGTCGAGCTGCATGGGGGGGTACATGCCCTCCGCGTACCAGTCCAGGTGACCGCTCTTCTCGAAGAGCGCGCCCTTGGTGGCGTGCGGGGAGTAGACGAACTCGTAGCCCTCCTCCTCGTGCCGGCGGCGCGAGTAGTCCTCCATGGTCCGGCGGATGATGCCGCCGCGCGGGTGGAAGACGGCGAGGCCGGAGCCGATCTCGTCCGGGATGGAGAAGAGGTCCAGCTCGTTGCCCAGCTTGCGGTGGTCGCGCTTCTCGGCCTCGGCGAGGAAGTCGAGGTGCGCCTTCAGCTCCTCCTTCGAGGGCCACGCGGTGCCGTAGATGCGCTGGAGCATCGGGTTCTTCTCGCTGCCGCGCCAGTAGGCGGCGGCGTTGCGCATGAGCTTGAACGCCGGGATGTTGCGGGTGGTGGGCAGGTGGGGACCGCGGCAGAGGTCCTTCCAGCACAGGTCACCGGTCTTGGCGTCCAGGTTGTCGTAGATGGTCAGCTCGCCGCCGCCCACCTCGACGTTGGCGCCGTCGTCGGTCGACGCGGAGCCCTTGATGCCGATGAGCTCCAGCTTGTACGGCTCGTCCGCGAGCTCCTCGCGGGCCGCCTCGTCGCTGACGACGCGGCGGGAGAAGCGCTGGCCGCGCTTCTGGATCTCCTGCATCTTCTTCTCGATGACCTTGAGGTCATCGGGGGTGAAGGGCTTCGCCACGTCGAAGTCGTAGTAGAAGCCGTCCCGGACCGGCGGGCCGATGCCCAGCTTGGCCTCGGGGAAGAGCTCCTGCACGGCCTGCGCCATGACGTGCGCGGTCGAGTGGCGCAGGATGTTCAGGCCGTCCTCGGAGGAGATCTCCACCGGCTCGACGGTCTCGCCGTCCTTCACCTCGTACGCGAGGTCCTTCAGCTCACCTGCGATGCGCGCGGCGACGATGGTGCGCTCGCCGGCGAAGAGCTCCGCCGCCGTAGTGCCCGTGGCCACCACGCGCTCGTCCCGCTCGGAATCGCGTTGGATGATCACACGGACGTCTGACACCGGTCTCTCCTGACTCAGGGGGTGCGCGAGCGAACACTGCGCGCCTGAATCGTACCGATCGGAGTGGCTGAGCCGCTAAACGGTTACCGCCCCCGCACTGACGGGCGCCCCGGATAGCGTGGGCATGGTCCGACCGATGACCCGAAGGGACCCGAATGCCGAGCGTGCTCGTCAGCCCGCTGGACCTGACCGACGATGCCACCGCCGCGGCCGTGCACCGGATCGGCCGGGCCGCGTACGCCGTGGAGGCGGAGCTCATCGGCTTCGACATCCCGCACCTGCGCGAGAGCCTCGAGCAGATGCGGGAGCGGCCGCTCGTCTGGCTCGCCGCCGTGTCCGCGGAGGGCGAGATCGCCGGCTACCTCGCCTGGAAGGAGGCGGCCGACGGCTCCGTGTCCGTCGACCGGCTCTGCGTGGACCCGGCCTGGTTCCGCCGGGGCGTCGGCTCGCTGCTGATGGGCCACCTGCTGTCCGAGGCCTTCCCGAACCGCTCCGTCACCGTCACGACCGGCGCGGACAACGCCCCCGCGGTGACCCTGTACGAACGCCTGGGCTTCATCCGCGGCGCGGACTTCTCCCCCGTCCCGGGCCTGGTCATGGCCGCCTTCACGCGTCACCCCCTGCGGGCGCGCGCCGCCGCACCCTGGACGGCCTAGTCGTCGGACGGCAGCACGCCCTCGTCGAAGGCCTCGTCGAGGGACTTCATCAGCCGGTCGCGTTCCACCTCGTCCAGCGGGACCGGGGTCACGTCCGTGGCGTCGGCGAGCCGCCGGAAGCCGCCGCGCCGCTGGAGCCGGCCGCTGACCCGGATCGGCAGCCCCACCAGGTGAGCGTGTCCCGCCACCCGGTACGACTCCTCGTCGAGCACCGCCCGGATGTACGGGATCTCCGCCCCGGCCAGCACCCGCAGCCGCACCGTGCCCCCGCCGCCCGGCGCCGAGCGCCGCATCCGGACCACCGCCCCCGCCACCCGCACCGGGACCGACGGCTCGGCCCGCGTGTACCGGGCGGCGGCATCCCGCAGCACCGGCAGGTCCCCGGGCGAGAACTCCACCGGCTCGGGCCGCGCCGCACATCCCGCCGGGACCCCGGCCGCCGGCGCCCAGGCCAGCGCGACCCGGGCTCCCTCCGACCCCCGGACCAGCGCGATCAGCGCGTCGGCCAGCTCCCGGCTGACCCCGGCCTCCACCGCGGCGTCGAAGGCCTCCATGCCGCCCGTGGCCCGCTGGTAGTCCACGGCCTCGCGGGCCGCGTGCAGGGCGTGGTGCAGCCGCGTCACGGTCCCGCGCCCCCCGCCCACCGGGACGTACGCGGTCAGCCGCCGCCCGCCGGGGGCCGGCCCCACCAGGACCCCGTCCAGCGCCCGTTCGGCCTGGCCGCGGTGGCGCGCACCGTGGTAGCCGGCCCGCGCCCGGTCGGCGAGCGCCCCCGCCAGCAGCAGTTGGCGGGCTGCCGAGCGCAGCTGTTCCTGCACCGTCCAGTCGGCCTCGCCCTGGAGCGCGTACGCCCCTTCGGGGATCTGCCGCTCCCATCGGACCTCGTCGCTCGGCACGCTCAGTCCGTACAGCACCTCCCGCGCCGACGGCAGCGCGCTGCGCGAGAGCGCGGTCAGCGCCTCCTCCAGCAGGTCGGCGCAGTCGGGGAAGGTGCGGCTCTCGGGGACGAGCAGGCTGGTGCCGCCGCTGCCCGCCGGGTGGCCGGTGGGCGGGGTCCAGCGCCCGTACCGGCCGACGGCTCCGCCGCGCCGCAGCCAGCCGTGCCGGCGCAGGAGCGCGCCCAGCACCGCCGGATCGACCTGCGCGGGGTCCGGGGTTCCCGAGTCGGACTCCGGGGACGACACAGGTTCCAGGTGCGGTGAGTGCCAGTTCATCAAGGTGTCCCTCCCGACCCGACCCGGGTCATGATCTCGCACAGCGCCCGGTCGTCGAAGATCCGCGCGGTGGGTATCCGTACGGTGGTCCGGCGCCGGCCGGTCACGGGGTGCCCGGCGAGATTGGTCCAGTAGCAGCAGTGCCGCAGGTCGAGCCGGTCGTGCCCGGCGCCGATCCACTGCTCGCGCTCCCGCGGTACGAGCATCACGACGAGGATCTTGTGGACGGCGACCGGCGTGCGGGCCAGCTTCACCAGGTGCTCGTTGTCGAGGGTGAAGCCGAAGGTGGCGCCGGACGGTCTGGGCGGTATCTGGTAGGTGGCCTTCAGCTGCACCTTGATGGTGACCTCGTCGTCCACGACGTGCTCGGGCGCGCCGTGACTGACGTGCCAGTCGATGCCGTTGTCCGGAAAGGGCTGGGAGAGGGAGCAGCCGGCCGCGGCGGCGACGGCGTGCAGGTATCCCACCTGAAGGGTCTCCATGCAGGCGGTGGTGGCGAGTGTGCCGCGCAGCGGTCCGGTCCGCGCGTCGGTCCGCGGATCGATCTGCAACGCCGGCACCCCGCCCGGTTCGGGCTGCGCGAGCGCCATGGCCGGCTCCCCATGCCTTGCGGGCTCTGCCGTGGGTGATGGGCGGGGTGACGACCGGTCATGTGTACGGCCCCCCAGGGAAGTTGTCTCCGCAGCCGGGTGCCCGCAAACGGCGTACGGGGCAAACAGCCCGGGTATCACCGATTCGGGCAAGGGTGGCACGTTCCGAGGCGGCGGCGCCCGGGTGCCTCCCATCTGCCGACCGGGGACGAGGAGTTCGCCATGACACGCTGGTACGAGGGCCCGCTGGCCGCATTCGACACGGAGACGACCGGGGTGGACGTGGAGGAGGACCGGATCGTGTCCGCCGCGCTCATCGTGCAGGAGTGCGCGGGCGGCCGGGTCCGCGCCACGCGCTGGCTGGTCAATCCCGGCATCCCGGTGCCCCCGGGAGCCACGGAAGTACACGGTCTGACCGATGAGCACCTCCAGCGCAACGGACGTTGGCCGGCGCCGGTCGTGGAGGAGATAGCCCGCGCGCTGGGCGAGCAGCAGACCGCGGGGCGGCCGGTGGTGGTGATGAACGCGCCGTTCGACCTGACCCTGCTGGACCGGGAGTTGCGCCGGCACCGGGCGTCCTCGCTGGCCCGGTACCTGGACAACCGCCCGCTGACGGTGCTGGATCCGCGGGTGCTGGACAAGCATCTGGACCGGTACCGCAAGGGCCGCCGGACGCTGACGGACCTGTGCGCGCACTACGGGATAGAGCTGGACGCGGCGCACGACGCCGGGGCGGACGCGCTGGCCTCGCTGGAGCTCGTACGGGCGGTGGGGCGGCGGTTCGCGGGCCGCCTGGAGCGGCTGACGCCGGCCGAACTGCACACCCTGCAGCAGGTGTGGCACGCCGCCCAGGCGCGCGGGCTCCAGGCGTGGTTCGCGCGACAGGGCACCCCGGAGCCGGTGGATCCGCACTGGCCGCTGCGACCGGGGTTGTCGACGGCGGCGTGAGCCGGCCGTCCGGACGGGGCCACGGGCCGGACGGGGCCACGGGCCGGGAAATGCGGAAGGCCGGTCCGTCAGCAGACGGACCGGCCTGTCCCGGTGGGCGATACTGGGATCGAACCAGTGACCCCTTCGGTGTGAACGAAGTGCTCTCCCGCTGAGCTAATCGCCCGGGAACGGACTGAACAATACAGAAGCCTTGGGGCTGGTTCAAACCGCTTGTGGCCCGGCCCCCAGATGGGCCGCGAGTCCGCGCCGCCCGGCCCGCATCATCACGGCGTGGTTGAGCCGGAAGGCCGGCCGGCCGGGGAGCGCGAGCCACCGCATCAGCGGCCTGCGCACCTCGACCTCCTGCTCGTAGAGCGCGCGCGTCCGAGGCCCGCCGCGCCCTCCCGGTCCGACGCGCGGCCGTACGGTCCACCGTGCCCAGCCGTCGAGATCGCCGTGCAGCGCCACCTCCAGGACTCCCCGGGCGGGGTCGCGGAGCAGTTCGGCGGCCGTCACGCACAGGGTGAACGGCAGGGCGGAGCGGATGAGCGCGCCGCTGCTGCTGCGCCCGTCCCCCGGGCCGGTGGCGCCGTCCCCGCGGATCTGCGGCCACCAGCGGGGGTACTCCTCGGGGCGCTCCAGCGCGGCGTAGACCCGCGCGGCCGGGGCGTCGAGGTCCCACACGCTGCGGAAGCGGTAGCGGGTCCAGCGCTCCCGTCGGGTCCGGTCCATGGCGCCAGTCTGCCGCGCGGGGCGGCCGCGCACCCCCGACTCCCCCTTTTCCGTGCGTACTCAGCGCGGGATGAGTACAGGAGATGAGTACGCGAGATGAGTACGCGCACCCATGTCCTGACGGCGTGACGGGCGCCACACTGCGCACCATGGAAACGCCCCTGCCGCCGGCCGAGGAGCTGGCGCTCATCGACCGCGAACTGGTTCAACTCGACGCCCGCCGGACGTTCTTGCTCGCCCGCCGGCAGTGGCTGTTGAGCGGGCCCGCGCCGCTCTGGGCGCCCCCGGGAGTTCCGGGCCCGGCCAAGGAGGCCTCGGCGCCCGGTGCGCAGAACGTGCTGCTGGCCCTGGGCGCGGTGCTGCTGGCCGTGGCCGCGCTGGCGTTCACCCTGGTCAGCTGGGGGTCCCTGGGCATCGCCGGGCGCTCGGCGGTGCTGGCCGCGGTGACGGCGACGGCGCTGGGCACGCCCTGGTTCCTGCTGCGCCGCACGCTGCGCTCGACCGCCGAGTCGGTGGCGGCCGTCGGACTGCTGCTGACGGTGCTGGACGCGTACGCGCTGTACGTGGTCGCCGAGCCCGGCACCGACGGCACGGCGTACGCGGCGGGCGCGGCCGCCGTGCTGGCCGCGGTGTGGGCCGGGTACGGGCTGGCGCTGCCGGGGCTGCGGCTCCCGCTGCCGGCGGCGCTGCTGACGGCGCAGCTCCCGCTGCCGCTGGCCGCGCTGGCCGCGGCGGCGGGTCCGGTGGGGATCGGCTGGGCGCTGCTGGCGACGGCCGCGCTGGACGCGGCCCTGGC
>NZ_JBHWVM010000123.1:0-19849 GCF_042736805.1 Streptomyces sp. NPDC060031 | reverse complement strand
GCCACCGCCCGCGCCGCCGCCGCCCTGGCCCGCGATTCGGCCGCCGCTGCCGACCAGGCCCGCATCGCCTCCTCCGCCGCCGGTGACGCCGCCGCTGCCTCCCGCAGCGCGGGGGCCAACGCGGACGCGGCGGCTTCGGCTGCCGAGCAGGCCAACGACTACGCCGACGCGGCGGGCAACCACTCGGCCGAGGCGCGCAACGCCGCCGCCGACGCCCGCCGCCACGCCAACGCCGCCAACCGCGCCGCCGACAGCGCCACCGCGCTCGCGGCCCGCTCCGCGGGTGCCGCCGCTGAGGCCCGCGACGCCGCCCGCTCGGCCGCCACCCACGCCGACAACGCCGCCGGCGCCGCCGAAGAGGCCGCCAAGCACGCCGGTGAGTCGGCGGCAGCCGCCGAGCAGGCCAACAAGCACGCGGCCGCGGCGAAGACCGCGGCGGACGCGGCCGGCGCGGCCGTGGAGACGGCCAAGAAGGTCTTCGCCATCGCCAGGGACGCGGAGGCGGCCGACCTGGCCACCCGCACCGAGACCGCCATCGAGCGCGCCAAGTCCCGCAAGGCCCAGGCTGAGGAGTACGTGGCGAAGGCCGCCGCCGAGCAGCTCGACGTCCTCGCGCTCAACACCACCGCGACGGCCCTCAAGGCCGAAGCGGACAAGCCCGACGTCGACGTGAAGGCGACCGCCGCCAAGGGCCGGGCCCTCGCGCTCAAGGCCCTCAAGCTCCGGGGCCCCTGGAGCCAGGAAGAGGCGGGACGCGCCCTCGCCGGTACCGACGCAGCCGTGGTGGAGTACCTGCGGAGCGGCTGGAACCGGGCCGGCGGCCACGAGGTCCACGAGCGGGTCTACCAGCTCAGCACCCAGAGCCCCTACCCGGGGGTGCGTACCGCCGCGGCGAACGCGCTGAAAGGCAGTGACCAGCAGGTCGCGGACTTCTACGCCAGCGGTCAGTACGTCAGTGGTACTGATGACTTGGCGGTGCGAGTCTCGCAGATCAACAACACCGGCGGTCCGAGCGTGAAGGACGCCTCGAGGGCGGCCCTTGCCAAGGGAACCGGCCAGGCGATGAGCTCGTTCGTCAACGTCGGCCAGTACACGGCACGCCGAACCGACGAGGAGGTCATCGCCTCCAAGCTGGTGACGGCCGGCGGCCCGGAGGTGAAGGCCGCGGCGAAGATCGCGCTGGCCGGTCCCGCCGACCAGCTGCACGAGTTCGTCACGGTCGGCCAGTACATGGCCGACCGCAAGGACCAGCTCGCCGCGCACCACGTGAACCAGGTCGACCGGCTCATCGCCGAGGCCTCCGTGATCGCCGCGAAGGCCCAGCAGAACCGTTGGAAGGCCGCGGAAGCCGCCGCGAAGGCCAACCAGGCCTCGGCCGAGGCCAACAACGCCTACAACGAGGCGAAGAAGTCCGCTGAGGCGGCCGGGAAGTACGCCACCGACGCCACCAACTCCGCCAACGCCGCGCAGACCAGCGCCAACCAGGCCGCCAAGTCCGCCAGCACCGCGCGCGCCGCCGCCGCCCGGGCGGACGCCGACGCCAAGGCTGCGGCAGACTCCGCCGCCCAGGCCGAGTTCTCCGCCCAGTACGCCCGCCAGTCGGCCGTCGAGGCCAACGACTCCGCCACCCTCGCCCGCAGCCACGCCACCGCCGCGGGCAAGAGCGCCGAAGAAGCCACCAGCCTGGCCCTCCAGGCCTGGGGCGAAGTCCAGAAGAAGCGCGAGGCCGAAGAGGCCGAGGCACGTCGCAAGGCCGAGGAACTGCGTAAGAAGGAACAGGAGACGGCGAAGAAGAAGGAGCCGCGACGCTGCATCCCGCACTTGACCCGTGAGGAGTTCGGCTGGCGCAACTGCCTGATGGCACCCGGTGACTCGGTGCTGGAGATGCCCGAGATCGACCCCGCCATCCGGGACCTCGTCTTCGAGCTCACTGGCATCGCCGACATCAAGAAGTGCATCGAGGACCCCAACTTCGGCGACTGCGCGATGGCCGTCGTCGGCGTGCTGCCGGTCGGCAAGGGCGCCAAGGTCCTCAAGTGGGGCCTGGAGGGCGTCGAGGCCGCGGCCGAGTCACGCCGTCTGAAGAAGGTGACGGAGTGCCTGATCGGCGCCGCCAACAGCTTCCCGGCCGGGACCCGGGTGCTGCTGGGCGACGGCTCCACCCGTCCGATCGAACAGGTCAGGATCGGGGACATGGTCCTCGCCACCGACCCCGAGACGGGCGTGGCCGGTCCGCGCCGTGTCACCGCGACCATCTACACGCCGGACGACCGTGACTTCACCGATCTCACCCTGGCCGGCGGGGGGCTGCTCACGGCCACCGACCACCACCCCTTCTGGTCGCAGACCGCGAAGGCGTGGAAGGACGCGGCCGAGCTCACCGCCGGTGAGGAACTGCGCACGGACGACGGCACGAGCGTGCGCATCAGCGCGGTGCGCCACTGGACGACCCTCCAGCCCGCCTACAATCTGACCGTCGACGGCCTGCACACCTTCTACGTGCTGGCCGGGCCGACCCCGGTCCTGGTCCACAACACGAAGCCCTGCGGACCGCCGCTCAAGTCGCTGCACCCGGACAGCTCACTCGCCAAGAGCTCGCTGGACTTCTGGCACAAGCAGGACACCGAGGACATCGTCTTCTCGCTGCGCAGTGGCGGGCAGGAGCCGCTGATCGCCAAGGCGGACGGCACCATCATGAACGGGAACACCCGGGTCGCGGTCCTCCGGTCCCGCGGGTACGACGTCGACTCGCTCCCCCGCGAGTCCTACACCGAAGGCAAGAAGATGACGGACGAGGACTTCTGGGACATGGACCAGTGAGCGTGCGCGAGGACGTCCGGGCCGCGCTGGGATCGGATTCCAGGGAACTGTTCCTGCTGGCGCTGGGTCACCGGCTCGGCGTCGCGGCCCGCGGCGCCTTCGCCGAGGCCGGCGCGGTCGATGTGGAGCGGGCCAGGGCTTGCAACGAGATGATGATCTGCGTGTGGTCGCAGGCGTGGGCCACACGGGCCGAAGCCGCCGGATACCCGGACGCGGACTTCCTGTCCGTGCTCCTGGAGAAGGCCGACGTCGCGGACGCGCGGCCGTTCCTGCGCGAGGCCCTGGAGAGCGCCCTGCTGGCGGTCCGTACGGCGGAGCGGGACGACCGGCCGGACGACACCCGCGACTGAGCCGTTGAACAGAGGCTGACCGGTCGCACCGGACGGGCCCCGTCGGAGATCACTCCGCCGGGGCCCGTGCCGTGTCCCGGCGGCCCGGCCCCGAGTGCGGGGCCGGGCCGGTGTGCTCGTGAGGGGGCTGTGGGTGTCAGCGCAGGGTGAAGGGTGCTACGTGGGTGGTGGTGTCTGCTCCGCTGATGGTGAATTCGAGGTAGTAGTTGCCGTTCGGCAGCCCCCGCGTGCTGAGGGGGAGGCTGTAGCCGGAAGCCAGCGGGGTGTAGGGCATCCGGGCGCCGACCGTCCTTGTGACGGGGCCGGTGATGCGGGTGGCCGTCACGGTAATGCCGGAGTTGGAGAGGTTGTTGCCGTTCGCGTCGCAGATCCGCAGGCTGATCACGACCTGGCCGAGAAGGCGGACCGGGCGGTTCGGGTCGTAGAGGAGGCAGATGCGGTACGCCACGTTGTAGGTGACGCTCTTGGTGGACGGGTTCGTGGCGATGTCCTTGGCGTTGACCGTGAAGGTGTGCGAGCCAAGGGCCGAGGTGTTGATGGGGCTGCTGTTGGGGACCGTGCCGACGCAGCTCGCCATCCCGGAGGTGGCGTCCGTGCACGAGTAGGACGCGGTGACCGGCTGGCGGTACAGATAGGTGCCCGCGGTCGGTCGGACGATGGTGATCGTCGGCGCCACCGTGTCGAGCCGAACGGTGATCGTCGGCGCGGAGGTGTTGCCGGAGTTGTCGGTGGCGGTGTACGTCACTGTGGTCACGCCGTTCACCGTGATCGGGACGGAGGCGTTCGCGCCCGACACGACGGTGGAGGCGATCGGCTGGGCGCCGCTCGCGCTGTAGGTGATCTTCTGGACGCCGGAGGCGCAGGCTCCCTCACTGGCGCTGATGTTGACGGTGGCCGGGCTGGTGGTGTTCCAGCCTGCGCCGTTGGGTGCGGGCGAGATGCTCGCGGAGGCGGTCGGGGCGGTCGTGTCCGCGTCGTAGGTGAACCGGTCGGCGGCGGTGATCGGGCTGGTGCCGTCGGGGGTGGTCACGGTGACGTCCACCGTGCCCCGTGCCTGCGGGGGCACCTGCGCGGTCAGTTCCTCCGGCCCGGTGACGTTCACGTTCGTGGCGGCCACGGAGCCGAATTTGACGGTGGTGCCGCTCGTGGGGAATTCCGTTCCCCGTACGGTCACGGTGTTGACGCACTGCGCCAGTTCGGGCGCGTGGTTCGGGGTGACGGCGGTGACGGTGGGCGGGGACAGCGTGACGCGGTCCATCGCGGTGCCCCAGTCGCCGCCGAAGATCCCGGTGTTGCCGGTGGCTCCGATCTGCTGGACCGTCCACACGTCCTTGGGATTGCTCGGGTCGCGCGCGGTGCCCGAGTAGTCGCCCCAGCGGGGGGCGCCGTTGCAAGCGCACGTGTAGGCCTGCGTGCCCGCCGCGTAGAAGTCGCCGAAGGTGGCGGCCGGGAAGTTGCCGCCCGGCACTCCGATCGCGACCCCGCCGGCGAACAGGGTGGACGAGGAGGCGGTGAATCCCGCGAACAGGTCGTCCTCGTCATTCAGGGTCAGCGAGCCGTAGTAGATGTCCCCGCCCACGAGGCCGAGGTTGAGGTTGGTCGACAGACTTTGGCTGCCGCCGGTCGCGACCTGGATGAAGCGCTGGCAGGCGTGGACCGCGGTGTCTCCGATGGGGGTACAGCCAACGTTGAAGACGCCCCACAGGCGGTTGTTCTGCCAGGCGACCGACAGCATCCGGTCGTCGTTGGTCTCGATCGTGGCATCACCCCCGGCCGGCTGGGCCGCCGCCGGCGGCGGGTCGGCGGTTCCGATGGCGATGGTGTTCACGGTGCGGTTGACCGCGCTGACGCCCGGCACGCCGGTGATCGTGGTCACCATCACGTTGGTGCCGTCGTGCTTCATCGAGAGCTGGTCGTTGATCGCCGACAGCGACGTGGCCGGTACGGCGTCGTCCAGGGTGGTGTCCTGTGCGAACGTCGTGAAGTTGATCGTGCCACCGGCCAGCAGGTCCGCCTTGTTGACGACGACGTTCACCGCGCCCAGGAACGGCGACGGCGCGGGCGCGCTTTGGTCGAAGTTGTTCCAGGCCAGCGTGACCTTGTCGTTGGTGTATCCAAGGAGCGGCCGGTCCTGCAGGACGTTGGAGGTGTTGCTGCCGACGTTGTAGACGGTCCAGTGTCCCCGGGGGTCGGAGCTGTCACTGACCGCGACGTCGTTCTCGTCACCGCCGGCCAGGAGCCCCTCGTACGACGCGAAGAACCTGCCGGACCCCGCGTCGTAGTGCACCCGCGGGTCCCCGCCCGTGTCCGCCGCGAACCCGAAGAAGGTGCCCAGGTCGAAGGGCGAGCCCACCGCATTGCCGGCCTTGTCGTAGATCTGGCCGGCACGGTTGACGAACTGGACGATGTAGGTGGGCCCGACCGCGAGATTGGTGTCGGAGGGAGCGGTCTGCGAGGCGGCGTCGTTGTCCCCGTTCCCGAGCGTGGAGAACGTCTTCAGCCGCTCCACGACGGCCGTGGAAGGCGCCGCCTTCAGCGCCGTCGTGTCCTTCGGAGTCAGCAGCGCCGTGGTGACCGGCAGGCTCGGCTGCCGCATCGGTCCCACGGGCGCCCGCCGCTTCGGAGGGGCCAGGTAGGGGCGTGCCTGCGGCTCGGCGGTGCGCTTGGGCCGGGGCAGCGCGCTCACGTCCACCCGCTGCTTCACCTCGGCTCGCGACAGCTTCGCCTCGCCGTCCCACGGCGATGGACTGCCCGCGGTGGGCGGGGCACTGGGACGCGGTTCGGGGGGCGCCGCAGCGGCGGGCGCGGCCACGGCGAGTGCCAGGGTGAGCGCGAGGAGGAGCGCGCGCAACCAGCCGCGCGGGGCGCGCCCCACCGGTCGGTTCATTCCGAGAAGCCGTCTCGTCGACACGGGCTCCCCCCTTCAGCCCTGAAGGGAAGTCCGGTTCCGCCCGCGCACCTGCGGCGGGCGGCAGTTGTCCTGCAGTAACCGATGATCACGGCCGCTATCTATCGGAAATGCCGTCGCGCCTGTAGCGGTCCGCGGTCCGGCGTGCCGATGCTTCCCCCGCCCGGCCTACGGCCTGGCTTGACGCCTGGCTTCGTGAGGTGACTGCGGTGAACCCGGTCGGGCGCTCAGGTGACCTCTGCTCCCGTCCCATCCCACCGGCCACGGCGGGACCGCCATGCCGCAGTGGGGACCCCCCGCCCCCGTAGGCGGGCCCGGTCGGGAGACGGCACCCGCTGGGCTGTTGGGGTGGCAGTCGTGTGGCGCCCGACGTAGTCACGCGTCACGCAGGCTGCCCGAGCGGGCAGGGATCACATGCTCATTCCCACCCCGCCCCAGCAGAGAAGAGGAGCATCCTGTGAGCGCAGACATGTGGAGCTACAACCCCGAGTCGAACTACACGCCGGGGACCCGTCTGATCGGCTTCAAGGTCGAAGCCAGTGACGGCCATATCGGCAAGGTCGACGAGCACACCGAGGACGTCGGCGCGTCCTACATCGTCGTGGACACCGGGCCCTGGATCTTCGGCAAGCATGTCCTGATCCCTGCCGGCACCGTCGTCCGCGTCGACGTGAAGGACGAGAAGATCCACGTCAACCTCACCAAGGACCAGATCAAGGAGTCCCCCGAGTACGACAAGGACAAGCACCGCGGCGACCCCGCGTACCGCGGCCAGCTCGGCCAGTACTACGGCCACGACCACAGCTGACCACTGTCCCGCTCGCCGCTGCGGCTCCCCACCACGCAGGGGAGCCGCAGCACCCGCGCCCGTGCCCGACCGGAAGGCCGGAGGGCCGGAGGGCCGGTCGACCTCGGCTGTGCCGTCCCTGCCGGCCCCGCTCAGAAGTTCAGCATGACGGCGTAGGCAAGGAAGAAGAGGGCGCAGACCAGGGCCAGCAAGCAGATCAGCACGAGGGGGCCCTTGGCCCAGCCGCGGGTGAGGGGGCGGTACGGGCCCGCGCCGGAGCCGGTGCTCGACTCACCGGGCGGAGTCTCGCCCGGCGGTACGCCGCCGTCGTACGGTCGGGACGTGTTCCGCGGGTCTGGGTCTGGGTCTGGAACGTGTGCGGACATGTCTGCCTCCTCGCAGCGAAGGCCGGGTGCCGCGTAGTCGGCAGGGCGGCCGGGACTGTCCGGCGCCTACCCGCCGTCTGGCGGCCCACTCCTCGCGGACCGTCCGGGCAGACCCGCATCCGCACCGAGGAGGCCCAGGACACACACCTACGACGAGGGCGCGTAGAGCCTCGACGCCAAGCACAAGCGTCCGCGGCCATCCCGCCTGCCGCTCAGGTGCTCCTCCACGGCTCAGAGAGCCAGGCCAGCCGGGGCCATGGGGGGACGCACGACGGCGGGCCCGAACCACTGTGCTGGTTTCGGGCCCGCCTCATCTGGAGCCACGTGGAAACTTGCGGTGCTGAGCGGGAGCTGGGTCTTCGCTTCTGCTGGGCACCGACCCTGGCGAACACGCTGGCAGGCTCGCTCGGGCCACTCGTCTGCCTTACGCGGGAGGACGCTGTGCTCCGGGGTCGGTGCGTACCTCGTCGGCGGTTTCCCGTCCTACCTGGCGCAGTTCGTCGGCGGTTTCTTGTCCTGCGTTCTGCGCGTGCTCGGTCGTGGTGGATACGGCCTCCTGAGCCGTGTCCTTCACCGATCCCACGGCGTTTGCGACCGGTTCCTTCAGCTCTTCCCGGACCTCTTGGGCGGCATGGAGGGCGGTCTGCTTGACGGGTTCCAGCAACTCGTCCGAGTGCTCGCGCAGTTGCTGGCCCGCGCGCTCCTCGGCCTCGGTGGTCGGCAGGAGTGCGGCCGCGAGCATGCCGGCGCCGAAGGCCATCAGGCCGGCGGCCAGCGGGCTGCCCTGGGTCTGTCGCTTGATCTGGGCGGGGGCCTGCTGGAAGCTCTCCTGCACGTTGCCACCGACTTCCTTGGCCGTATCCGTGAGGCTGTCCGTAGCCTGGTGCAGGCTCCCGGAGGTACCGTGCGCAGCGTCGTGTGCCGTGCCCATCACGCGCTCCTTCACTCCGCTCACCCGGTGGCGCATCGAGTCGACCTTGCGCTGGGCCACCTTGCTCGGGGTCATCCTGTCCGCCAGGATGTTGACGTTGCGCGCCAAGTGCGCGCGCCGGTATTCCACATCGTTCGTCAGCTCGTCGGGTGTCGTGCCCATCGGGCATCCTCCTTCAAGGTCTCGACGGTCTGTTCCGGCTTCAGGTTGACGGTGCGCAGGCGCCCCCGGCCCATCACGTACAGGACCCCGCCCACCACGGCCCAAAGGAGGGTGACGATCAGGGCGGCCCATGCCGGGTCCATCACGTTGGCAAGGGCGAAGACGAGGGCCAGGCTGCCGAACAGCAGCACCACATGCCCCGCGTAACCGGCCCCGCCCAGCATGCCGACCGCCTTGCCCGCCTTCGCGGACTCCTGCTTGATCTCGGCTTTGGCCAGCTCGATCTCGTCTCGCACCAGCTGCGACATGTCCTGGCCGATCTCACCGATCAGATCACCGATGGACTGCTCAGATGCCGCCGGCCGTGAGGGTGGGGCGGGCGTCGCCGGTCGTTCGTGGGAGGAGATGGCCATGCTCAGATCCCTCCCCCTGGCTGCGACGGGCTGACGTAGGGCGGGGAGCTCGCCGGTGGGTAGGTCGGCGGCGCCGGGGTGACGTGCGGCGGCTGCGACTGCCCGTGGGTGTCGAGGGGGTCCTCGTAACCGGCTGGGACGCCGCTCTGCTGGGCGCGCGCCACTGAGGAGCTGCCGGAGGTATCCGACGAGGCGGCCGCGCTCACACCCTTGCCAGCTCGCGCGACGACGAAGCCTGCCAGCGCCGCGCCCGCGAGGAAGACGCCCGGGCGGCGGCGCGCGAAGCTCTGCAGGTCGCTGATCAGCCCGTCGGGGCCCCGCTTCTCCACATGGGCGGCCATCTGGTGGCCGCCGTCGGCAATCTGCCGGGCCACGTCCGCCATGGTGGAGTCGGGCTCGCCGTTCTCGCCCAGTTCCCGCAGCTCCTGCGAGAGGCGGCGCACGTTCTCCGCCAGCCTTTGGGTCTGGGTCTCGGCCTGACCGGTCAGCTGAGTGCGGAGCTCTCCGACGAGATCCCGGGCCTGCGCGGTGGCCTCGCCGACCACGTTGCCCGCCTGCTCCTTTGCCGTACCGCCCACTTCGGCGGCTTTGCCACCGACCAGCGACACACCCTCGCCGGCCTTGTCCTGAACAGTGTGTGCTACCGCCGTGGTCCTGCTCTCGTCCGGGCGGCTCGCATCCTGGAAGTCACTCAAGGCTCCTCCTGGTGAAGTGGCGTTTGGACGTTACAAAGGGGGCCTGCCCTCCTTTCGACGCCTCATCCCCACGCAGCCGGCCGAAGTGACGTGTGAGGAAGGCGGCCAGTCGCCGTCCTGGGCCGGGTCCCGCCAGGACAGCTCGCACCGCACCACGGCCGTACCCCGCCGCCTGCGCAGACTCCTACTGCCGCCCTGGAGCACTGGCCAGCCCAGTGAACAGGATGCGCACCGTCAGGGGAGGACGCCGAGGTCGCCGAGGTCGCCGCCAGAGGCCGACCAGCCGACGGATGTCCTTGTGGTCTGTCGTGGTCAGCCACGCGATCAGGACGCTGCCCTGGACCGTCCCGGTACCGGAAATCGGCGTGACGGGCCCGGTCGACGTTGCCAAATGCGGTCCTTCACGGACGCAGCGCGCGGGACGTGCCCCGACGTGGGGGCGAGGCGTTACGCGCCTCTTGTCTGGCTGCTGCAACACCCACCCTCTTGGGATTTTGCCGCCCCGGGTCGGCGACTCGACACGCGCAGGGTGCGTTCGGGCGGCGCCCCGGCCCGTCGGCGTGAGACCCACCCCTGATCCGCCCGAGAAGGGCGCACGACGGAGAACCGGGCCGGGCAGACGGCGGCCCAGCTGGCGGTCAGCGAGGGTACCCACTGCTGGGTATGCGCAGCGCGCGGGAGGGAAGGCGGACCATATGGCCGTTTTCGTCGGCACCTCCGGATGGCAGTATCGGGACTGGTCGGGCGTTCTCTACCCGTCGGACCGGCCACAACGGCTGTGGCTGGAGGAGTACACACAGCACTTCCCCACCGTGGAGCTCAACAACGCCTTCTATCGGCTGCCATCGCCCGAAACGTTCACGCAGTGGCGTGCACGGACTCCACCCGGCTTCGTCATGGCCGTGAAGGCGAGTCGTTTCCTGACGCACGTCAAACGCCTGCGTGAACCGGCGGAGCCGGTCCGACGGCTCATGGAGCACGCCGCTCCCCTGGGCGACCGGCTCGGTCCGGTCCTGCTCCAGCTGCCGCCCACGCTCCGCGCCGACGCTGCCGCGCTCGACGCCTGCCTCGCCTGCTTTCCCATCGGCATGCGCATCGCCGTCGAACCACGGCACGCGTCGTGGTGGACTGCGGAAATACGCTCCGTGCTCGTCGGCCGCGGCGCCGCCCTGTGCTGGGCCGACCGCCGGTCGCGGCCGGTGACACCGCTGTGGCGGACGGCCGACTGGGGATACGTTCGCTTCCACGAAGGCCGTGCCCAGCCCGCGCCCCGGTACGGTCGGGCGGCCCTGAGGAGCTGGGCGAACCGGATCGCGGACGCCTGGCCCCGGGAGGCGGACGTCTTCGCCTACTTCAACAACGACGCCGGCGGAGCCGCCGTTGCAGACGCACGGTCGTTCGGTCGTCTGACGGCTGGACCGGATGTCATGTGACCGCCTTCCGCGGGGCCGTCAGCGTCAAGGACGGCAGAGCAGGGCCACAGCGACGGTGTAGAGGCCGAGGGCGATCAATGCCAGGCAGGTGATGCGCCAGCGCAGGTGGTCGTATCGGTGGCTGTACTCCGCTTTGAGTTCTTCGGCGCGTGCCACTGTCGCGGCGAGCATCTCCTTGCGCAGGGCCAGATGGTGTTGCGCGAATCGGTGGCTGATCTCGTCCTGTTCGCCGGGCCCGAGCCAGGTCAGGGCGCCGGCGAAGGCCTGCCCTTTCTCACGTGCCTCCAGAAGGGCTGCCTGGCTCATCAAGAATCCCTCGATCCGGGCCAGCCCCGCGGGCGTTTCATCCGAGCGCTCGCTCATCGGCACGGTTCTCCGGCTATTCGGCCTGGTCCGGACCCAACCCGGAAAGCGACCCTCGAGGACCGGAAGCCCCGTCCTGGTCGATGACGTCGCGCTTGGGGTTGCCCGCGTAGTCGAGGGCGGCGATCTCGGGGTGGTGGAGGTCGAAGGCCGGCGATTCGGACCGCACGCGGGGCAGGGTGACGAAGTTGTGTCGGGGAGGTGGGCAGGAAGTGGCCCATTCCAGGGAGCGGCCGAATCCCCACGGGTCGTCGACGTCGACGCGGGGCGCGGACTTGGCTGTCTTCCACACGTTGTAGAAGAACGGCAGCGTGGAGGCCCCGAGGAGGAACGCGCCGATGGAGGAGAGGGAGTTCAGTGCGGTGAAGCCGTCGGCGGCGAGGTAGTCCGCGTACCGGCGCGGCATGCCCTCGGCGCCGAGCCAGTGCTGGACGAGGAAGGTCATGTGGAAACCGACGAACAGGGTCCAGAAGTGGATCTTTCCCAGGCGTTCGTCGAGCATCGTGCCGGTCATCTTCGGCCACCAGAAGTAGAACCCGGCGAACATGGCGAAGACGACCGTCCCGAAGACCACGTAGTGGAAATGGGCCACCACGAAGTAGGAGTCGGTGACCTGGAAGTCCATCGGGGGCGAGGCCAGGATGATGCCGGTCAGGCCGCCGAAGAGGAACGTGACGAGGAACCCGATGGACCAGAGCATCGGTGTCTCGAAAGAGAGGGACCCCTTCCACATCGTGCCGATCCAGTTGAAGAACTTCACCCCTGTCGGCACCGCGATCAGGAACGTCATGAAGGAGAAGAACGGCAGCAGTACCGCCTGAGTGGCGAACATGTGGTGGGCCCACACGGTCAGGGACAGGCCGGCGATGGAGATCGTGGCACCGACCAGGCCGAGGTACCCGAAGATCGGCTTGCGGGAGAACACCGGAATGATCTCGGTGACGATCCCGAAGAAGGGCAGAGCGATGATGTAGACCTCGGGGTGCCCGAAGAACCAGAACAGGTGCTGCCAGAGGAGGGCGCCGCCGTTCTCGGGGTTGAAGACCTGCGCGCCGAACTTGCGGTCGGCCTCCAGCACCAGCAGGGCCGCGGCCAGTACGGGGAAGGCGAAGAGGACCAGGACCGAGGTCAGCAGGATGTTCCAGGTGAAGATCGGCAGCCGGAACATGGTCATGCCCGGCGAGCGCATACAGATGATCGTCGTGACGAAGTTGACCGAGCCGAGGATCGTGCCGAACCCGGACAGGGCCAGGCCCATGATCCACATGTCGCCGCCGATGGACGGAGTGCGCGTCGAAGTGCTGAGCGGCGTGTAGGCGGTCCAGCCGAAGTCCGCGGTGCCGTTCGGGGTGAGCACACCGGCCACGACGATCAGGCCGCCAAAGAGGAACAGCCAAAACGACAGCATGTTCAGCCGCGGAAACGCCACGTCCGGCGCGCCGATCTGCAACGGCATGATGGCGTTGGCGAAGCCGGCGAAGGTCGGGGTCGCGAAGAAGAGCAGCATGAGCGTGCCATGCAGGGTGAAGATCTGGTTGTACTGCTCGTTGGAGACGATCTGCATGCCCGGCCGGGCCAGCTCCGCCCGCAACAGCAGCGCCAGTACACCGCCGATGATGAAGAACCCGAACGACGCGATCAGATACAAGTGCCCGATCTGCTTGTGGTCGGTGGTGCTCAGCCAGGAGATCAGCACGCTCCCCCGCGAGCGCCCCCGTACCGGGATCGGCGTCACGGGCTCGGTCGACGTCGCCATGGACGATTCCTTTGCGTCGGATCAGACGGGGAGGGACGCGCCGGTCTCCCGGCGCAGCGAGATCACGCCCCGCTTACATGTACTACGGAAAGTGACGGAGAGCTACGTGACGGCCGTTAGGTAACTCGGTTGGCCCTGGGCTTGCCGAGGTCGTCGGCAGCGACGAGGACACGCGGTGGAGCTGGGGGGCCAGCGTGCCCGGCTCGGCGGGCGGGGTTCGAGGCGGTGATCCGGGCAGCTGTCGCCACGTGCGGTTGCCGGCCGACGGGCATCGCGCGGTACCTGGCATCGCCGGCCGTACTGACCACCGGCCGCAGTGACCACCGACCACCGTGTGGCACGCCCAACAGGCTTGGACAGTCTGCCGGGCTGGGTGGCAGTCGACGGGCGATCGGGTCCCGAGGTGAGGTTCCCTCGCTGTGCGGGAGGTGCTGATCAGCTGTTCAGGGCGGGTTGGCGGGGATGGAACCAGTGCCCAGTCTCGTCCGCGAGACCAGCCAGCAAGGCCTGGACTACGCCGGCGAACACTACGTCGCGAGCGGTGTTGCGGCTCGCACCCCGGATGTGCGGCCTGCCCTCGTCCTCTGAATCGTCGGACTCCGGCTTGTCGCTACCGGGCATGCGAACACCCCATCAGGACCGCCGCACTGAATCAGGATGGCCGGGGGCGACGGTCCGTCAAAAACCGGCCCTCCAGAAGCTGTGCTGCAGCACCCGGACGGGGTCGAACCAGAGTATGAGCACCTACCGACAACTACGGGGCAGGCACAGGTACGGTCGCCGATCACCCCCATGAACAACAGCGACAAAAGCTGCACCACGCCTCCGGCCAGTGTTTGCAGGGTGCGCCGTGCCTTCCGCGCCCCAGGCCGAGTTCCGGAAGATGACCGTCCCGGGCTCTGCGTTCTGCCCGGGCATCACCCGCGAACCTGGAGCCCCAACAGGCACGTTGGGCTGACACGTGCCCGGTGAACAGGTCCCCCGGGAGTGCGCGGCGCTCCCGGCCGGGGCGCGCCAGGAGCTACGCCCCGGGCCGCCGCCCGGCGCTGCAATCCCTCGAACGAGAGCCGACCTGCCTCGGCGTCCCAGACCAGTAGTTCGCCATCGAGGACCAGGCCGCCCGGCAGCTGCCACTCCGCGGCGGCCACCAGCGCCGGTCGGCCGGCATGTGTGTCCGCGAGGGAGCGGGGGCCGGTTCGTTACTGAACCACAACCCGAAGGCACTCCCGATATTGATATGTTTGTGATATACTGTCAAAAGTCGCCGGTAGTGTCTGATCGCATGACGAACAGTGGACAGCCAAGCCGGACGGCTCTCATGGCGGCCGCAGCGCGCGCCGCGCATCTCCTTGTCGACGACAGTCCCTCGATCTTCGTCGATCCTCTGGCGCAGACCTTCCTGGGGCAGCGTGCCCAGGAACTCCTCGGGTTCCACCGGTCTTATGGTGGTCACCCCGTCCTGGCCGGTGCGCGGACGACGGCCGTTACCCGCAGCCGCTATACGGAGGACCGGCTGGCCGAGCTGGCCCGCGAGGGCGTGGAGCAGTACGTGATTCTCGGTGCGGGGCTGGACTCCTTCGCCTATCGGTCGGAACTTGCCGACCGTGTCAGAGTGTTCGAGGTTGACCTGCCCGCGACCCAGGAGTGGAAGCGGGCACTGCTGGTTGCGACGGGGACGAAAGTGCCCTCGTCTGCGGTCTTCGTCCCTTTTGACTTCGAGCAGGAGTCCGCGCACTCGCTGGCTGGCCACCTCGTGAGGGCCGGCTTCGACCCGGGCCGGCCCGCCCTGGTCAGCTGGCTCGGGGTGACGATGTACCTCACCCGGGAGGCGGTCGGGCAGACGCTGGCCGTCATCAGTGGCTTCTCACCCGGCACCGAACTCATCGTGGAGCACCTCCTGCCGGTTGGACTGCGTGACGAGGCCGGGCAGTCGTATGCGGAGGCAGTCATGGCGGCCGCAGCCGAGCAGGGCGAGCCGTGGAGGACGTTCCTGAGCGTCGACCAGATGGATGCCCTCCTGCGCGAGCACCGGCTGAATCCGATCGCGTACGTCCAGCAGCGCGAGATCATAGACCCGGCAGGGTGGGAACGCGCCGATGCACTGCGCCCGTTCAACCTGTCCGTCCTCGCCCGCGCGAGCGTCCCCGCCCACTAGGCGGTGTCCGGTGGGTCAGGCCCTTCGTGCGGAGCGGAGTGCTTGCAAGCTAGGGCCACCGGTAAATTCTGCATGAGGCAACACAGATTTTCGCATGCCCACAAGTCGTATAATCTCTGCTCGCTACATTCGCCCATACGGGGTGCGCCTGAGCTGCGACGAGACCTGTTCCAACCACCGCTCAGGTGGTGCGTGAGGTGATGAAGGGGAAACGTGGAAGTCATTGCTCGTGTACGGGCGCTGCCCGATCAGGACGGCACCCGCGTCATCGCCTGCGCCGGGGAGTTCGACATCGATTCCCAAGGCGTCTTGAGTCAGGCTCTGGACGCCGCCTGCCGGGACGGCATAACCCGTACCGTCCTTGACTTGGAGCACGTCTGTTTCGCCGATTCCTCGATGCTCAACGCACTGATCGTCGCCCACCACCGCCAGCACCTCGTCTTGGCCGGTCCCCTCTCACCTCAAGTAGCGAGGCTCTTCGAGATGACCGGCACCGACGGGGTCCTCAACATCGCCGCAGACCTCACCAGCGCCCGCACCCGGTAGCGGGCCCGCCACCCGGGAGCTGGCCAAGCCACGGGCCGGTCCGCGTTCCGGCCGGTTGCTGTCGGGCGAATGCCAACTCCGCACCCGCCCGGCAGCGCGTGGCCATCGCCCGCGCGCTCGCCCCCTCGAACCCAAGGTACTGCTCGTCGGCGAGCCGACCTCGGCGCTCGACCCGGAGCTGGTCGGCGAGGCCCTGGACGTCATCAAGGACCTGGCCCGCGCCGGAACCACCGTGATCGTCGTGACGCACGAGATCGGCTTCGCCCACGAGGTCGCCGACACCGTCGTCTTCATGGACGCCGGAGCCGCCGTCGAACAGGGGTCGCCCGCAGCGGTCCTGGACGACCCGCAGCGCGCCCGCACCCGCGCCTTCCTCTCCAAGGTCCTCTGACCGCGCGCATTCATCGTCATTCGAAGACGGCGGCTGCCTCTCGCAGCACGCGAGCCACGAGCGCCGGGTCGTAGGGCGCCCGTGCCCCGGGGGTATAGGTCACCGAACGCAGGCGGCCGGTGTAGCGGAAGCTGCGGTGGCGTTCGTAGACGGGCCAGGAGACCGGGGACTTGCGGTCCACGCCCACGCTGATGCCTTGCAGAGGGGCCATCCCGATGAGCTGATGGACGCTGTCCGACCGGCCGGTCTCGACTCCGTCGATCAGGATGCGGAACTCCCAGCGCAGGCCCTCCACCGCGGTGGCCGAGGGGGTGACCCTCCGTCGGCCTGCGGGCAATGGGCCGGCGTCGGTCTCGTGCAGGTCCCCGTACTCGTTGTAGGCGAACCGCAGCCGTCCGTCCTCCACGTACAGGCTGTAGCCGCCGCCCTGGTCGCCGTGCGAGACCAGCACGCCCTGGTCCGACGCGGCGTGCTCGTCGAGGTCGACTGTGACGTCGAAGGAGCGGAACGAAATGAGCCGGGAGGAGCGGCCAGCTCGGGTGTGCCCGCCAGCAGGGTGAGGGGGCGGTGGAACCGCTCCTCGGCGGGGTTGCGCCGGGCCAGAGCGCCGCTGTCGTCGGCCAGAGGGAAGATGCCATTGCGCCAGGCCGCCGACTCCCAGGCCGCAGCCAGCTCCGTCACCACTTGCGGGTGGTCCTGAGCGACGTCGATGGTTTCGGTCGGGTCGGTGCGCAGATCGTACAGCGCCCATTCGCCGTCGTCGTACGGTGCGCCGGGACGGTGGAGCGTGACCAGCTTCCAGCCGTCGCGGTAGTAGCTGCGGTTGCCCGACATCTCGCAGTACTGCTCGGTGTGGGCGCTGGGGGTCCGCCCGTCGCGCAGGACGGCCGCGAAGCTGACGCCGTCCAGTTTCTGGGCGGGCCGCGAGCGCCACAGTTCCGGGCGCCGCACGCCCGCGAGTTCCAGGAGCGTGGGGGTGAGGTCGGTGACGTACTGGTACTGGTGCCGGACCCCGGCGCCATCCTCGGGCCGCCGCAGTCCCTCGGGCCATGAGATGACGCACGGCACACGCACGCCGCCCGCGTGGGTCTGGCCCGTCGATGTCCAGCGGGCTGTTGTCGCGGACGAGCTGGTGCGGGTGGAAGAGGCTGGTCAGGCCCTCCAGTACGCCGTAGTACTGGTCGAAGCCCTTCTGCAGCGGCCAGTTGCGCCGGCTATCGGCGGCGTTGGAGGCCGAGTCGCGCGTGAGGTGCCACTTGCCGACGGCGTACGTGGCGTAGCCCGCGTCGTGCAGGACCTCGGCCAGCGTGGGGATGTCCTCGCCGACCTCCATGCCGTAACCGGGGAATCCGGGATCGAAGTTGGCGACCGTCGAGTAGCCGACCCGGTGCGGGTTCAAGCCCGTGAGCAGGGCGGCGCGGGCCGGGGAACACAGGGGCATGGTGTGGTAGTTGGCCAGGCGCAGACCGCCTTCGGCCAGCCCGTCGAGTACGGGTGTGGAGATCTCCGAGCCGAAGGGGCCGATGTCGCTGAGCCCATGTCGTCGACCAGGACCACGACGACGTTCGGGGCGCGGCCGTCCGGCCTGCGCCGCTCCGGCCAGGCGGGCTCCGACTCGGCGAAGGTACGGCCGACCTGCCCGGCGAAGCCGTCGTACGGGTCGGGACGGTTCGGCGTGCCGGGAGGGGGAGCGGTCACGCGCGGGGCTCCTTGGGAGAAACGGACGGGAACGAGGTGTCCAGGGGTGCTTCCCCCCGCCGGTTGAAGGGAAGTCTGCCGAGCACGACCGCCATGCCGCAGGTGTTGCTGAGGGCGGAGAAGACCAGGCCGGCCGCGATTCCCACGGACAGCAACTGGAAGACCGGGTGGACGAGGAACCCGAGGGCCAGGCCGAGAAGCACGACGGAGCCCGCGGTGAAACGGACTTGGCGCTCCATGGCCCAGACGGTCCGCGGACGGCCTTCGGGGCGGTCGAGCCGGTACCCCTCGGCTGCCCAGGCGGTGGTGCCGCCTGTGAGGCTCGACGCGTCGACGCCGTGGGAGGCCAGGGTGGCAACGGCGTTCTCCGCCCGGGCGCCGGAGGCGCACACCACCAACAGGGGTCTGTGCTCGGCGGCCTGCCGGAAATGCGGCAGCGCCCGCCCGATGCGGTCGAGGGGGATGTTGACGGCGTCCGGCAGGTGGCCGGACGCGAACTCGCCCGGAGTGCGGACATCGACGGCGGTCAGCTCGTGGAGGCGGGAGAACGCCTCGTTCACGCTCA
This sequence comes from Streptomyces sp. NPDC060031, assembly GCF_042736805.1. Taxonomy (NCBI): domain Bacteria; kingdom Bacillati; phylum Actinomycetota; class Actinomycetes; order Kitasatosporales; family Streptomycetaceae; genus Streptomyces; species Streptomyces sp. NPDC060031. Next base: position 1,490 of record NZ_JBHWVM010000123.1, on the reverse strand, counting down.
GGGCGGCGGAATCGCTCATGGCGGATCGTGGTCCTTGGCAGAGGGGGAGGGCCTGCGCGGAAGGCCGGAGGCACGTGCCGGGGATCCTAGACATCGCAGCGCCCATGGGGCCGCTGCCTGGTTCGACTGCCACACGGTTGCCACGTTGTGGCAACAACGGACGGCGCCGGTCGTCGCGTAACGCCAGGATTCCCTCGGGCTGCTCGCGGTGCTCCCCGGTGTGGCCGCGTGCCCCGTACGGGGGCGGCAGACTGGTGCATCCCCTGCGGAGAGGTGCAAAGCGTGTCGGTTGTGCGTGACCTGGACGAAGGCGCTTACCACCGGCTCATGCTGTTCGTCCGGGAGGTCGCCCTTGCCGTCGAGGTCGTCTGTGGGCCGGAGCGGACGTACCTCTACTCGCTGGGCAGCCAGCAGGGCAACGCACATCTGCACTGGCACATCGCCGCCCTGCCGGCCGGCGTCCCCTATCCTCAGCAGCAGTTCCACGCTCTCATGACGGAGAACGGTGTCCTGTCGCTGCCGCCGGACGAGGCGGTCGAGATGGCCGCACGCGTGCGCGAGGCGGTCATGACCCGGGGCGTCCCCAAAAAGGGATGACCGGCGGCGTCCTGGCTGCCCCTGCCGGGCCGCGCAGCTCACGGTCTTGCCGGTCGAGACGATGTCCTGCTCGCAGAGCCCGCCTATGGCCGCGTGTCTCGGCGCTGTCAAGACGGCGGTGTCGTCCCGGCGGCCGCGCCGCTGTCCGCGGCCACGCGAAAGCCGATGTTGCCGGTGGAGCTGTCGGGGACTTGCGGCCGGTCGGTGTCGAGCTGACCGTTTGATCAGCTCTTGACCAGCCGGCCGCGGTTGCGCAGCACCCACCGCTCGACCGGGCTGAAGATCAGCGGGCGAGGGCCGCGAACGGTTCGTCCATCAGCAGCAGTTGGCTGTCCTGGGCGAGGGCCCGGGCCAGGGCCACGCGTTGGCGCATGCCGCCGGACAGCTCGTGGACGCGTTTGCCGTAGGCGCCGCCGAGGCGGACAAGGTCCAGCAGCCGCTCGGTCTCGGGACGGCGTTCGGCCTTGGCGACCCCGCGCAGGCGCGGGGCCAGTTCGCCGGGGGTCGCGATGGTCCCCGCGGTCGGCTGGTCGAGTCCGGCGACGAGGTTGAGCAGGGTGGACTTTCCACACCCTGAGGCCCCCAGGATGGTGACGAACTCTCCGGGAGCGACATCGAGGCTGATGTCGTCCAGGACGAGCTGCGATCCGGCCGGGCCGGAGAAGGACTTCGAGACGTGCTCGATGCGGGCGGCGTGGGTCTGCTCCTGGGCGGTGCCCTCGGCAGCCTTGGCAAGTGTGGTGGCCATGGTCGTCACCTCCTGGGGTTGCTGGACTGGGGACTTACTTGGCGCCGAGACCGGCGTCGGAGACCGGGGGCTTGCCGGCGGCCTTGAGGACCTTGTTCAGGAGCGTCAGGTCGTAGATGCCGGCCAGGTCGGGCTGTTCGATGAG